>NZ_JBAKHL010000105.1:0-16311 GCF_036902715.1 Micromonospora sp. CPCC 205546 | reverse complement strand
GGCTCCGCGCCCGGACCCGGCGTACGGGCGGCGCCCGCCCCCGCGCCGGTCGGTGCCGGCCGGTCCGGTCCGTCGCCGTCCGCGCCCCCACCGGCGTCGCCGTCCGACCCGCCGCCCGTCCCGCCGGGCCCCTCGTCGCGCTGGCGGCCCGCCTCGGGCAGCGTGCGGTCGGTGGAGTGGTCGAGCACCCGCAGCGCGGCCAGCGCCGCCATCGGCACCACCAGGGCCGCGGCCGCCCCGGCGACGTCCAGGGCGTCGCCGCCCAGCACCCCGCCGATCACGGCGGCGACGGCGGTGCCGGCCATCGCCGCCCGCATCGCCGGGTAGATGCCGAACAGCCGCTTCAGCCCGCCCCACGGCTGCAGCAGGGCGAACCACACCAGCAGGGCGCCGGCCAGGGCCAGCACGGTCAGTGGGCTGTTGACCAGGGTCTCGAAGTTCGCCGAGCTGGAACGGTGCACGGTGAGCCCGCCGGTGCCGTCGCCGACGGCGGCCAGGAACCGGCCGAGGCTGCCCCGCTCGACGGCGGGCCGGCGCAGGTCGAGCACCGCGAAGCCGATGGTCAGCGCGAGCCCCGCCATGGTGGCCCAGGCCAGCCGGCTGATCGTCAACCAGCCGCCGGCGCTGATCGCGGCGGCGACGCTCAGCCCGGCGGTCAGCGCGATCGCGCCGATCGGGTCGGCGCCCAGGTACGGGCTGCCGACCACCAGCACGGCGGCGCCGCCCACGGCCACCATCACGGGCGGCCGCCAGGACCTGCGGACCCGCTGGGCCAGCCACCCCGCGCTGAGCAGGGCGCCGGCCACGAACACGCCGAGCCCGACGGTGCCCAGTCCGGCGTACCGGCCGCCCTCCAGGGCCGAGTAGCCGACCACCCCGTTGAGCTGCAGGCGGGTGCCGGTGAGCACGTCCATGCCCACGGTCAGCGCGGTCAGGCCGGCCACCGCACCGAGCGGGCCGAGGGTGCCCGCGTACCCCGGCGCGAGCCGGACCGCGACGGTCGCGGCGACCAGCAGCAGCACGGTCACCCCGGCGAAGTACACGCCGGCGTGCTCCCCGCGCCACCAGGGCACCGCGTCGGCGAGCAGGGCGGCCGGGACGGCGAGGGCCGCCGCGATCAGCAGCAGCTCCATGACCGCCACCACCCGCCGCGACACCGGCTCCGGGCCGTACGGGCCGGCGTGCCGGCGGGCCCGACGCAGCATCGGCAGCACCGCCACGGCCAGCAGCACCTGCGCGCCGACCAGCAGGGTGAAGAACCAGTCCGCCACCCGACGCTGGGCGGCGGCCTCCCGGTCGGCGTCCGCGGGCGCGGCGATCGCGGCGGCGAGGTCCGCCGGCCGACCGCCGACCGACTCGGCCGGCCGGCCGAGGAAGAGCCGCTCGGGCATCGGGCGGCCCAGCGCGGTGAGCGCGGTCGGCGCGAGGTCGACCAGCTGCAGGTAGCCCTCGCGGCCGGTGCTGGCGGAGGTGAGCCAACCGCGTTCCCAGCCGGGCCCGTCGGCGACGGCGACGTGCAGCCGCGACGGGGCTTCGGTGTCGGACACCCCGACGACGAGCACCAGCGAGCGGGGCGGCCGGGCGGCCAGCACCCGGGCCAGGCGGGTGTCCGCCTCACGCGCGGCCGAGGCCCGGGCCGCCGGGTCCTCGCCGGCCACCGTGCCGACGTCGACGATGCTCAGCACGCAGGAGCCGAGCAGGTCCGCCGGGTTCGCGGGCAGCGCCGGCGCGTAGCGGTCGACGCGGCCGAACGGCCGGGCGGCGGCCACGGCCGCGCCGGGACCGACCGCCACCGAGCAACGCACCGACTCCGACAGCGCGCCGGGCACGGTGCCCCAGGGCAGCTTCTCCTGGTTGTGCAGGACGACGCTCTCCTGGTCGGGCAGGTTCGCGCCGATGCCGTCGGGCTGCTCGACGGTCACCTGGGCCGGTGGGCAGCCCCCGGTCTGCCGGCTGCCGTTCCAGGCGGCGTAGCTGCCCGCGCCGAGGGTCAGCCAGCCGTCGACGGGGCAGGTCGGGCGGTGCGCGGACCGGACCGACAGGGAGCCGATCGAACCGTCCTGGGCCATCCGCCACAACGTCGGCGTGGTCTGCGGATCGACGTCCTCCCAGCGCAGCCCGGCCACCCCGACCAGCACCACGAAGTCGGCGGTGCGCCCGGGGGCCTCCCGGTCGGGGCGGGCGGTCAGCGCGGTGATGCCCAGCGCCACCACGACGAGGGTGAGCAGGACCGGGGCGATTCTGCGCATCACCGGCGTCCCGTCGACGGGGCCTCGGCGCCGGGGGCCGGCGGGCCGGCGGCATCCGGTGCCAGCTCGGCGTAGAGCGCCGCCAGTTGAGCGAGGGTGTCCGCCTCGGTGGGCCAGGTCGCGGCCCGGGCGGCGCCGCGCCGCCCCAGCTCGGCCCGCCCGGCCTCGTCGTCGAGCAGGGCGCGCACGGCCGCGTCGACGGCGTCCACGTCGCCCGGCGGCACGAGCGACGCGGCGTCGCCGACCAGCTCCGGCAGGCCACCGACCGCCGTCGCCACCAGCGGTACGCCGGCCCGCATCGCCTCCTGCGCGAAGAGTTGACGGGCCTCCCAGTCGCTGGTCACCACGGCCAGGTCGGCACCGGCGAGCAGGTCCCCCACGTCGGTGCGGTGCCCGAGCAGGGCCACCGGGGCCCGAGCGGCGGAGATCCGGGCGGCCAGCGGCAGGTAGGCGGGGCCGCTGCCGGCGATCACCACGACCGGCGCCGGTGTCCGGTTACGCCACCGGGCGGCCGCGTCGACGAGCACGTCGTACCGCTTCTGCGGGTGAAGCCGCCCGACGGAGAGGATCAGCGGCTGGTCCTGGGCGACGCCGAACTCGGCGCGGACGGCGACCCGGCGGCGGCGCGGCGCGGGCAGTGCGGGCGCGGCGACCGGGGCGAGCCGGGCGTCCGACGCGCCCAGCGCGGCGGCCCGCTCGACCAGGTCGGCGGAGGCGCCGAGCGCCACCCGGGCGCCGCGGGCGACGACCCGCTCGACGAGGCGGGACACGCCGCCCCGTAGGCCGCCAGCGAGCACCGCGTTGTGCCAGGTCACCACGAGCGGGGCGGCGGGCCGGGCGAGCACGGCGACCAGCCCGGCGCGCAGGCCGTGGGCGTGCAGCACGTCGACCGGCTCGGCGGCGAGCGCCCGGCGCAGCGCGGTGACCGCCCGGGCGTCCGCCGGGGTCGGGCTGGCCGGGATCTCCACCGGCAGGAAGCGCGCGCCGGTGCCCGTGAAGTCGAACTGCTCCTGCGTCGCGGCGGGCCCGCAGACCAGCACGGAGGCGCCCGCGGCGGTCAGGCCCCGGGCCAGCGAGCGGACGTGCTGCCCGACGCCGCCGGTGCTGGAGGCGAGCAGCAGGGCCACCGTGCCGCGCCAGTCGGGGACCGGTGCCGTCATCGCGACCACCCCCGCCCGTCGGTCGCCGTCGGTCGGTCACCCGTCCTGCACCCGCTCACCGGGACACCGTCTCCTTCCCGCCACCCCGTTCCGGGGGGATGTCGCCCTCGCCCGTCCCATCGGCGGGGGCCGCCGGCCCACGCCGGCCCGCCCTGCCCAGCCGCCGGAGCACCCCGGTGAGCAGCGGCGTCACGTCCCGCCGGTCGACCAGCCAGACGACGGCAAGGAACACGACGCCGACCAGGACTCCGGACAGCATGCCCTGCACGAGTGCGCCCGGTGTCGTCGGGGTGCCGTCGGAGGCCGCGTCGAGCCAGCGGGCGACGGCCGTTCCGGCGAGTGCCGCCAGGGTTCCGGCGAGCAGCCCGGCGGCGCCGGCGCGGGCGGCGCCGGCGAGCGCGGGAGGCCCGGCCGCGCGGCGCACCGCGAGGAGCAGCAGCCCGCCGAGCAGCACCATCCCGACCGAGTTGGCCAGGGCGACCGCGAACACCCGGTCCGCCACGGGCAGCAGGACCGCGAGTGGCACCGCCACCACCGGCACCGCCAGCCAGCCGATGGTGATCGCGACGGTCGCCGGGCGGGTGTCGCCCCGGGCGTAGAGGGCGCGGGAGAGCACCGCGAAGAGGCCGTAGCCGAGCAGCCCGGGGGCGAAGCCGACGATGGCCGCCGCGGTGGAGCCCGGGTCGCCCGGGTAGAAGAACGCGGCGACCGGCGCGGCCGTGCCGACCAGCGCCGCCGCGCCGAGGCAGCTGAACAGCAGCACCCCGCGCACCGTGGAGGAGAGCGTGCGCCGGTAGTCGTCGTCCCGCCCCGACGTGGCGGCCGTCGCCAACGTCGGATACGCCGCCACCGCCAGCGGCACCGCCAGCACCGCCCAGGGCAGCAGGTACATGGTCTGGGCCAGGTTGAACACCTGCGGCGAACCGGTCGGGCCGCCGGACACCCGGTTGAGCAGCACCAGCAGCGCGAGCTGCTGTGCGGTGACGGTGACCGCCCCCGCGACCGCCAACCCGCCCACCCGTGCCCGGGCGTCGGGCGGGAACGCGTATCCGGGGCGTGGTCGCAGATTCAACCGGCGCAAGGGGATCAGCAGCGACATCGACAGCACCACCACACCGAGCGTGGTGCCGGCGGACAGGATCAGCTCACTGCCGCGGCTCACCTGCGCCACGCTCGCGCCCCGTCCCTCGGCGCCGCCGAAGGCGAGGTAGACCCCGATCACGGTGAGGCTGGACAGCAGCGGCGCGATCACCGGCCAGGCGAAGCGGCGGTGTGCCTGGAGCACCCCGGTGAGCACGATGCCGACGCCGTAGAGCGGCAACTGCGGGGCGAAGGCCCGCAGCATCCGCGCCCCGGCCGCCAGCTCGGCCTCGGAGCGCCCGTCGCTGAGCAGCGACACGATCGGGCCCGCCGCCACCGCGACGAGGACGGCCAGCGGCACCAGCAGGGTGACCGTCCAGGTGAGCAGGGCCCCGGTGGTGGCGGACACCGCGCGCCGGTCGCCCGCGGCGACCGGCGCGGCCAGCAGCGGTACGACCAGGCTCGCCAACGCGCCACCGGCCACGATCTCGAAGATGATGTTCGGCGCGGTGTTGGCGATGACGTACATGCCGCCGAGGTCGCTCTTCTGCACGACCCAGGTGAACACGGCGGTACGGCCGAAGCCGGCGAGCCGGCTGGCGACGGTGAGGACGGCGATGAGCGCGGCCGCTCCGGCGACGCGGCCGGCGCCGGCGAGGGGTGCCGGGGTCGTCACGTCAGTCGGCGCGTCGGCCCAGTGCGTCGAGCTCGCGCAGCCCGGGGGTGCGCTGGATGACCTGGGTGAAGCTGACCTTCTCGCTGGCCGCGGTGAGGCCGGCGAGCACGGCGAGCAGCCCGGCCCGCCCGAGCGGCCCGGTACGCGCGGCGAGCGCCACCCCGAGCAGCGCGCCGAGCGCGTTCGCGCCGCTGTCGCCGAGCATCACGTCCTCGCCGAGGTCGGCGGGGAGCAGCCCGGCGGCGGCGCCGACGGCACCGGCGGCGATCCCGCCGTGCGGGCCGCCGGCCAGCGGGGCGCCGAGCAGCAGGCCGGACTTCAGCGCCCGGCCGGGGCGCAGGTCGAGCAGGTTGAGCAGGTTCGCGGTGCCGGCGATGACCCCGGCGCCGAGCAGCACGTCGACGCCCCTGCCCAGCGGGCCCTGGCCCTGGCGGCGCCGGTGCCCGGCGACCCGGGCGTCGGCGGCGAGCAGCGCGGCGGCACCGAGGCCGGCGGCCCCCACTCCGACGACCTTGACCATCCCCGCGGTGATCCGGCCCTCCCGCAGCGCGGCGAGGTGGCCGGCGAAGCCCTTGGCCGCCTTCTGCTCCGGGCGCGCCCCGACCACGTCGTCGTAGAGGCCGACCGCGCCGGCACCCGCCCCGGCGAACAGGGCGGCGGCACCCGACGGGCCGCTGGATGCGCCGAACGCGCCCGCCGCGGCGGCACCTGCGGCGAGGGCGGGGCCGGCGGCCAGGCTCACCGTGCGGCCACGGAAGTTGGTGCGTTCCAGCGCGGGCCCGGCCGGCGAGGTGCGCACCTCGCGCAGCGCGTAGCGGGCTGCGGCGGCACCCGCACCGGCGATCAGCAGTCGACCGAGCAGACTCACGCGCGTCCCTCCCGTCGACCGTGGCAGTACGTGGATCCGGACCCCGGGGTACGTCGTTCGCTCACTGGGGCAGTCTAGGCAGCAGGGTCGCGTTGTCGCCGACGCCGTACTGACCGGCCTTCTTCTCGGTGACCTGCTGCACCAGCGCGAGGGCGGTGACCAGCTGCCCCTGGTTGGTGTTGGCGTTGTCGACCGTGGAGATGGTCTGCACCAGCACCGGGTCGCTCCGGACGGCGGCCACCAGGTTTCCCCCGGCCGAGCCGTTGCCGCCGACGACGATGGTCCCGGCCTGGTCGAACTGCTCGGCGACCATGAGCACCGACTCGTCCTTCTTCGCCGAGTCCTTGTCCACGTACGGTTGCCCGCTGACCACCACGACGGCCTCCGCCGCCCCGGTGACCCCCTTCTCCGTGGTCAGGTAGTTGGCGTTGGTGTACGCGGCCAGCACCGCCCGCCGGTCGGCCTCGCTGACCGGGGTCGCGCCGGGCGCCCGGTCGAGCAGCACGCTGGCCAGCAGGGCGGTGGAGGTCTCCACCCCGTGGCCGTTGCCGGGCAACCCGGCGGTCGGCGCGCTGGTGGGGCGAGCGGCGTCGACCGCCAGCTCCAGCAGGTTGTTGTTGTTGTCCGGGTTGATGAACTTGTCCTGGAGGTCGATGCGGCCGGTCATCTGGACCCCGGCGAGCTGGAGCATCTTGACCACGCCCTCGGTGTGGTCACGCCCCGTCGGCAGGCTGACCACCAGCACCCGCTTGCCGGTGAGCGTGCCGGGCAGGACGACCTCCGCGATCTGGGCTGCGAACTCCTCCTCGAGTTCCAGCTCCTTCTCCATGTTCTGGACCGCCTGGCGCATCAGCTGGTTGTCCTTGCGCAGCCCGTTGACGTTCTCCTTGAGGGAGTCGGCCACCGGGCCGTTCAGGGCGGCGGTGCCGACCACCAGCCCGATCGCCAGCGCTAGGAAGACAGCGGTCAGGGACACCACGTGGTACCGGAAATTGATCACACCTGCAGCCTCTTGATCGGTGGGACGCTAGAAAAGCTGTTCGAGCTGGAACACGAAATTGTTCCACCACTCGGAGACCACGCCCAAATACGCCTTGCCGACGGTGGAGACCGCCACGGCCGAGGCCATCGCCGCGATCGCGGAGAGCACCAGCAGCAGCAGCGACGATCCGGAGATGCTCTGCCGGTAGAGCCGGCTCACGCCCTTGGCGTCGACCAGCTTGCCACCGACCTTGAGCCGGGTCAGGAACGTGGAGGCCATCCCGCCCCGCCCCTTGTCGAGGAACTCGACCAGGGTGGCGTGGGTGCCGACCGCGACCAGCAGCGAGGCGCCCTTCTCGTCGGCCAGCAGCATGGCCAGGTCCTCGCTGGTCGCCGCCGCCGGGAAGGTCACCGCCGGCACCCCGAGGCCGTTGACCCGGGCCAGGCCGGGCGCCCGGCCGTCCGGGTAGGCGTGCACGATCACCTCGGCGCCGCAGCGCAGCACGTCGTCGGTGACCGAGTCCATGTCGCCGATGATCATGTCCGGGGTGTAGCCGGCCTCGACCAGGGCGTCCGCGCCGCCGTCCACGCCGATCAGGACCGGCTTGAACTCGCGGATGTAGGGGCGCAGCACGTCCAGGTCGGCCTTGTAGTCGTAGCCACGCACCACGATCAGGCAGTGCCGCCCCTGCATCTCGGTCTGGATCTCCGGCACGCCGACGCCGTCGAGGAGCAGGTCGCGCTCCTGGCGCAGATAGTCCATCGTGTTGGCGGCGAAGGCCTCCAACTGCACCGAGAGCCCTTCCCGGGCGTCGGCCATCGCCTTGGCCACCGTCTCGGCGTCCTGGAGGCTGCCGTGCGCCACCGGCTCGTCGCCGACGAAGACGGTGTTGCCCTCGACCCGGACGGTGTCGCCCTCGCGGATCCGCTCGAAGACGCCCTCACCCAGGTCGTCCAGGAGTGGAATGCCGGCGGCGACCAGCACCTCCGGCCCGAGGTTCGGATAGCGGCCGGAGACCGACGGCTTCGCGTTGAGCACGGCGCCGACGCCGACGGCGACGAGCGAGTCGGCGGCGACACGGTCGAGGTCGACGTGGTCGATGACCGCGATGTCACCGGGGCGGAGCCGGCCGACCAGGCGTTTTGTCCGGCGGTCGAGGCGCGCGGTGCCGAGGATCCTGCCCGGTTCCGCGTTCCGGGTCCGGCGCAACGTGGGTAGACGCATCGTGACCATCCTGGCATGTGAGGCAGGCAATTCTGTCGCGACATGCCTGAGCAGGGCCGCCTACCCAGGGAAGCACACTACCGCGCAGGCCGGTGTGCCTGTGCTCACAATCGCCGGCCTCACGGGCGCCTTTCCCGGGCCGCCACGGCGAGAAGTTCCTCGGCGTGCGCGATACCCAGGTCGGAGTCGGGCAGACCCGCGAGCATCCGGGCCAGCTCCCGGGCGCGCTCGGTGTCCTCCACCACCCGGACCCCGCTCGTGGTGACCGCCCCGCCCGTGTCCTTCGCCACCACCAGGTGCCGGTCGGCGAACGCGGCCACCTGCGGCAGGTGGGTGACGACCAGCACCTGGTGGCTGCGGGCCAACCGGGCCAGCCGGCGGCCGATCTCCACCGCGGCCCGGCCGCCGACGCCAGCGTCGACCTCGTCGAAGACCAGCGTGGGCGGCCCGCCCGAGCCGGCGAAGACGACCTCGATGGCGAGCATCACCCGGGACAGTTCACCGCCGGAGGCGCCGCGCTGCAACGGCAGCGAGGGCGCGCCCGGGTGGGCCAGCAGGCGCAGCTCGACCTCGTCGCCGCCGTCCGGGCCGACGCCGACCTCGGTGCCGTTGACCGGCAGGGTCGGCTCGGCGCGGCCGGCCGCGCGGGGCAGCACCGCCACCTCGATCCGGGCGTGCGGCATGGCCAGCCCGGCCAGCTCGACGGTGACCTGCTCGGCGAAGCGGGACGCCGCCTCCTGCCGTGACGTCGACACCCGGCCGGCCAGGTCGGCCACCTCGCCGGCCAGCCGGGCGGCCTCCCGGTCCAACTCGTCGAGCAGGTCGTCCGAGGTGTCCAGGTCCGACAGCCGGGCGCGGGCATGCTCCGCCCAGGCGATCACCCCGTCGACGTCGTCGGCGTACTTGCGGGTGAGCGCGCGCAGCGCCGCCCGCCGCTCGTAGACGGTCTGCAACCTCGCCGGGTCGGCGTCCAGCGCGGCGAGGTAGGTCGACAGCTCGGCGGAGACGTCCGTGACGAGGGTCGCGGCCTCCTCCAGCCGCCCCGCCAGCTCGCCCAGCGCCGGGTCGGTGCCGGCCTGCGCCTCCAGGGTGCGCCGTGCCGTGCCGAGCAGCGCCGTCGCGTCCGGGGTCTCGTCGGTGGCCTCCACGCCGCCGGCCACGCACTGCTGGGCCACCTGCGCCGCCGTGCGCAGCCCCTCGGCGTGCTCCAGCCGCTGCGCCTCCGCCTTCAGCTCGTCGTCCTCGCCGGGCTGCGGGTCGACCCGGGTGATCTCGTCGAGGCCGAGCCGCAGCAGGTCGGCCTCCTGGTTGCGCTCGCGGGCGTTGCGCCGCCGGTCGGTCAGGTCGTCGACCACCGCGCGCCAGCGGACGTACGTCTCGCGCAGCGCGTCGAGCAGCTTCTCGTGCTCCGGGCCGGCGAACCGGTCCAGTGCGGCCCGCTGCTCGGCCGGACGCAGCAAACGCAGCTGGTCGGACTGGCCGTGCACGGCCACCGCCTGCTCGCCCACCTCACCGAGCATCGACACTGGCATGCTCCGCCCGCCCAGGTGCGCGCGGGAGCGGCCCTCCACCGTGACGGTGCGGCTCAACAGCACCGAGCCGTCCTCGTCGGGCTCCCCGCCCGCGTCGATGATCCGCGCGTGCACGCTGGCGGCGACGCGGCCCTCGAGCCGCAGCCGGCCCTCGACCACCGCCCGCCCCGGCTGGGCGCGGACCCGTCCGGCGTCGGCACGCCCCCCGAAGAGCAGGCCGAGGCCGGTGACCACCATGGTCTTGCCCGCACCGGTCTCGCCGGTGATGACGTTCATGCCGCCGGTCAACGGCAGCGTGGTGTCCTCGATGACGCCCAGTCCGGTGATGCGCAGCTCTTCCAGCACAGCAACCGACAGTAGACGCGGCCCCCGACACTTGACCAGCCGGCGTGGGCACGCCGGTGCGTCCGCCCGCCGACCCGCACGCGGCGGCCCGGCCGGCACCGGCCCGGTCCCGGGTCAGCGGCGGTTTCCGCGCCAGCCGTGCACGGGCAGGTCGAACTTCGCCACCAGCCGGTCGGTGAACGGGCGGTCCCGCAGCCGCACGACGCGCACCGGCAGCGCGCCGCGCCGTACGGTGACCCGCGCCCCGGGCGGCAGGTCGTAGACCCGCCGGCCGTCGCAGGACATCACCGCGAGGGTCGTGAACGGGTCGACGGTGATGGCGAACGTGGACGTGGGCGCCGTGACCAGCGGCCGGCTGAACAACGCGTGCGCGCTGATCGGCACCAGCAGCAGGGCCTCCACCTCCGGCCAGACCACCGGCCCGCCACCGGAGAACGCGTACGCCGTCGAGCCGGTGGGGGTCGCGCAGACCACCCCGTCGCAGCCGTACCGCGACAGCGGGCGGCCGTCCACGTCGACCAGCAGCTCCAGCATCTGGGCGCGCTCGCCCTTCTCGACGCTGATCTCGTTGAGCGCCCAGGACTCGATCGTCGGGCCGCCGTCGAACTCGGCGGTCACGTCGAGGGTGAGCCGCTCGTCGACGCGGTAGTTCCGCTCGACCACGTCGCGTACCGCGCTGTCGAGGTCGTCGATCTCGGCCTCGGCGAGGAAGCCGACCTTGCCGAGGTTGATGCCCAGCAGCGGCACCTTCGCCGGGCGGGCCAGCTCCGCCGCGCGCAGGAAGGTGCCGTCCCCGCCGAGCGCGAAGACGATCTCCGCGCCCTCGGCGGCCTCCAGACCGGTCACCGGGACCGCCCCGGGCAGGTCGAGGTCGTCGGCCTCCTCGGCCACGACCCGCACCTCGAAGCCGGCCGAGATGAGGTCGGCGGCGACGGCGCGGGCGTGCTCGGTGCTGCGCCGGCGCCCGGTGTGCGTCACCAGCAGGGCCGTGCGGCTCACCGGGACCGCCGTCCCGTCACGCCCGCGCGGCTCGCGCGCGGCACGCCCACGACCGCGGGGCTCGCCAGCTCAGTCACCCGGCCACCTCCTCCGTCGCCGCGTCCGGCTGGTCGCCGGACGGCGCCGGGCCACCCGGCCCGGCGGTCACCACCGCGCGCACCCGTTCCGGATCTGCCGGTGGTGCGTCCCGGCGTAACCATACGAAGAACTCGACGTTGCCGCTCGGCCCCGGTAGCGGGCTCGCGGCCACGTCGGCCAGGCCGAGGTCGAGCCGGGCCGCCGCGGCGGCCACGTCGAGCACGGCCTCCGCCCGCAGCAGCGGGTCGCGGACCACTCCGCCGGCACCGACGCGCTCCTTGCCGACCTCGAACTGCGGCTTGACCATCAGCGCCAGGTCCCCGTCGGGCCGGGTGCAGCCGGCCAGCGCCGGCAGCACCAGCCGCAGGGAGATGAACGACAGGTCGGCGACCGTGAGGTCGACCGGGCCGTCGATGACCTCCGGTGTCAGCGTACGGACGTTGGTGCGCTCGAAGACCCGCACCCGGGGATCGTTGCGCAGCGGCCAGGCGAGTTGCCCGTAGCCGACGTCGACCGCGACCACCTCCGCCGCGTCGGCGCGCAGCAGCACGTCGGTGAAGCCGCCGGTGGAGGCGCCCGCGTCCAGGCACCGCCGGCCGGTGACCGTCAGCCCGCCGGGGGCGAAGGCGGCCAGCGCGCCGGCCAGCTTGTGCCCGCCCCGGGAGACGTACTCCGAGCCGGGGTCCTCGCCGGTGACCAGGAGCGGATCGGCGGGATCGACCATCGCGGCGGGCTTGCGGGCCGGCACCCCGCGAAGCTGGACGCGGCCGGCCTCCACCAGCGCGGCGGCCTGTTCCCGGGAACGGGCCAGGCCGCGGCGGACGAGTTCGGCGTCCAGCCGGTTACGACGTGCCATGCGTGGTTCTTCTCCGGTCGCTCAGGCCTGGTCGATGGTGGCGAGGGTCTCCCGCAGCGTCTCGTACGCCGCCTCGTACTGCGCGATCTGGTCGGCCGGGGCGAGCGTCGCGGCGTTGGCCATCGCCCGCACGGCCGCCTCCACGGCGGGGTGCCGGTCGGCGTCGAGATCCAGGTCGGGGTCGGGCGGCGACGGCGGGCCGGGGCGCGGACCGGGCCGGACACCGGGCGGCGGGCCGGGCCGGACGGCGCCGGCGGGTCCATGGCCGGCGTCGGACGGGCCGGGGCGGGGACCGGGCGGCGGGCCGGGGCGGAAGGGGCCGGTCACGACCCGCTCCCGGCCGTAGCCGGGCGGGTCATGCCTCGCCCTCCGGCGGCCGCCTGCCGGGCGCCTTCTTCGCCGGCCGGACCGGCTCCGCGCCACCCTCGGCGGGGGCGAGGGCCGACGGCGCCCGCTTCGCCACCGCCTTCTTGGCGACGGCCTTCTTCGCGACCGCCTTCTTGGCGACGGCCGGTGTCGCGACCGCAGCGGGGGCAGCCGCGGTGGGTACGGCCGGCTCGGCGGCGCCCGGAGCCGCCGACGCCGCGAGGCCTGCGGACGACGGCACCGCCACGCCGCCGGACGACCGCTCGGCGGGGCCCGCGGACGACGACTCGGCGGGTACGGGCGACGGGCCCCCGAGGGTCGCCTTGGCGTCGCGGAGCTCACGCTCCAGCTCGTGCACCCGTCGGGTCAGCTCGGCGACCTCGTCGGCGGTGGCGAGCCCCACCGCGCCGAGGGCCCGGTCCACCTCGAAGCGCACCAGCTTGGTCAGCGCCTCCCGGTTGGCCGCGCCGGTGGAGACCAGCTCCTCGGCGAGTGACTGCAGCTGGGCGGCGGTCGCCCCGCCCGAGCCGACGGCCCGGCGTACCGCGTCCTGGGCCTTCTTCCGGGGCGCCTCCGTGAGGCCCATGGCCAGCTCAAGGTAGGCGCGCCACGCGTCCTGCATGCCTGATTCCTTCCGCGGGGCGGGGGTGTGCAGGTGCCACGCTACCGGGCACCGTGTGACAGCCTGTGCGGTACGGTGCCGGGGACGGCGTGGCGAGCGGTGAGGAGGCGATCGTGGCCAGCGTGGACGAATGCCGGCAGGCGCTGCGGGATCTGGCGGCCCGGCTGGACCGCAACGCGGAGACGGTGCGGGAGAAGGTCGACTTCGACCGGACGCTGGCCTGCCGGATCACCGACCTGGAGACCGCCTTCCACGGCCGGCTCTCCGGCGGTCGCCTGGTCGACCTGGCCGACGGCGACGACCCGAAGGCCAAGATCGCGCTGAGCACCGCCAGCGACGACCTGCTCGCGCTGGTCCGGGGCGAGCTCGACGTCACCCGCGCGGTCGCCTCCCGACGGGTGTCGATCAAGGCGAACCCGCTCGACCTCATGAAGCTGCGCAAGCTGCTCTGAGGGACCGCCGGCGGGCGAGCGTGCCGGTGGTCGTCGGCGCGGGGTCCGCCGGCGGCGGTCAGCCGGACAGGCCGAGTTCGACCAGTGCCCTCTCCGCCTCGGTCGACCCGGCACGGACCAGCGCCGGCCGCGCCGACCAGGCGGCCGCGCAGAGCGCCGCCAGGGCGTCCAGCGCGCGGCCCGATCCGCACAGCTCCAGCGTGCCGTCCCGCGCGGCCACCGACCATCCACCGGCGTCCGCCGGACCCGGGACCCGCACCACGGCCGCCGGGTCGAAGAGCCCCGCCAGGTCCATCGAGACGTACGTGGGCCTGCGGTGCGGCGGGGCGGCGAGCAGCTCGGCCGCGTCGCTCACGCCGGTGAGCACCAGCAGGCTGTCCAGGCCGGCCCGCCGGGCACCCTCGATGTCGGTGTCCAACCGGTCGCCGACCAGCAGCGTCCGGCCCTGCCCGGCGCGGTGGGCCGCCGTGGTGAACAGCGCCGGCTCGGGCTTGCCGACGACCACGTCGGGCTCCCGGTCGAGGGCGGTGCGCAGCACGGCGACCAGGGCACCGTTGCCCGGCAGTGGTCCCCGGCCGCTGGGCAGGGCCGGATCGGTGTTCGTGGCGACCCAGGTCGCGCCGGCGCGTACGGCCACCGACGCCTCGGCCAGGTCCGCCCAGCAGACCTGCGGGCCGAAGCCCTGCACGACCGCCAGCGGCGACTCGTCGGCCCGCGACACCGGGGTGAGCCCCACCGCGCGCAACTCGGCCCGCAACGCCTCGGTGCCGACGACCAGCACCGCGGCGCCGGCGGGGAGCCGGTCGCGAAGCAGCTCGGCGGCGGCGGCCGCGGAGGTGAGCACCTCCTCGGGCCGGGCGGGCACGCCCATCCCGGTGAGCAGGTCGGCCACCTCGCTGGAGCGGCGCGAGGCGTTGTTGGTCGCGTACGCCACCGCCCGGCCCTCCGCGTGCAGGCGACCGACGGCCTCGACCGCGCCGGGGACCGGCCGGTCGATCAGGTAGATCACGCCGTCCAGGTCGAAGACGACCAGGGCGTACCCGTCGACCAGCCGTTCCCCGGCATCCGTCGTCATCGCTGCGCGGCGCCCGATCCGCCGTCGGCGGTGGGCTCGCCACCACCGGTGGCGGTCCCGCTGTCGTCGCCGGTCGGCCCGGTGGCCACGGCGCCCGCCTCGTCGTCCGTCAGCTCGTCGTCCGCCAGGTCGTCCGCCTGGACCGCCGCGACCGCGGCCTCGTCCTGCCGCTCGTCGGGGGTCCCCGACGCGTCGCGCCGCTCGTCGGTGCCCTCGTCGGTCGGCTCCGCGTGGTCTGCGGGACCGGCGTCGCCGTCGAGGTTCTCGTCGTCCCCGAGATCCGCGTCGTTGTCCCCGAGGTCCGCGTCGCCGCCGAGGTCGGCGTCCGGTCGGGCCGGCACGGCACCGGGGGTGCCGGGACCGGAGGCGATCGCCTCGGCGGACTCCTCGTCCTCCTCGTCGCCCTCGATCACCACACCGTCGAGCTCCAGCAGCCGCTCGGCGGCGTCGGTCTCGCCCTCCGTGTCGACATCGGCAGCGCGGGAGAACCACTCGCGGGCCTCGTCGCGACGACCGACCGCGAGCAGCCCGTCGGCGTACGCGTACCGCAGCCGCGCCGTCCACGGCTCAGCCGTCTCCGCCGTCAGCTCGGGAACCTGGAGCATCGCCACGGCGGCGTCCTTCTGGCCCAGGTCGCCGCGCGCCCCGGCCGCCACGATCAGCAGCTCGATCGCCACGGCCTGGTCCAGCTTCTCCCGGTCCGCGCCCCGGAACAGGTCGATGGCCCGCTCCGGCCGGCCCAGCGCCCGCTCGCAGTCCGCGAGCACCGCCAGGTGGCTCTGCAACCCGCTCATCCGGTGGTACGTGCGCAGCTCCGCGATCGCGGTCTGCCACTCCCCTGCGTGGTACGCGGCCAAGCCGACCGCCTCGCGGACGGCGGCGATCCGGGACGCCAGCCGACGGGCCGCCAGCGCGTGCGCCAGCGCCTCGGCCGGGTCCTCGTCGATCAGCTGACCCGTCGCCACCAGGTGCCGGGCGACCGTCTCGGCGACCGGCTTCGCCAGCGAGAGCAACTCGGCGCGGACGTCCTTGTCGAGGTCGGTCGGGGCGATGTCGTCGGGCAGTGCGGGCGCCGCCGTACGCTCGTCCTCCGCCTCCGGACGCTCGCGCCGCTCGTCGCGGCGATCTCCGCCCCGGAATCCGCCCTCATGACGGTCACCCTGGCGTTCTCCGCCCCGGTAGCCACCTTCGCGGTCGCCGCCACGGTAACCGCCCTGCCGGTCGCCACCTTCGCGTCGATCGCCGCCCCGGAACCCGCCCGGACGATCGCCGCCCTCACGACGGTCACCACCCCGGAACCCGCCCGGACGATCGCCGCCCTCACGACGGTCACCACCGCGGAAACCACCTTCGCGGTCGCCGCCACGGTAGCCACCCTCACGCGGCGGACCCGACCGGAAACCACCCTGCCGGTCGCCACCCTCACGACGGTCCCCACCGCGGAAACCGCCCTCGCGGTCGCCACCGCGGAAGCCACCCGGACGGTCACCGCCCTCACGACGGTCACCGCCACGGAAACCACCCGGACGGTCGCCACCCTCACGACGGTCACCACCGCGGAAACCACCTTCGCGGTCACCGCCACGGAAGCCGCCCTCACGCGGCGGACCCGACCGGAAACCACCCTCGCGACGGTCACCGCCACGGAAACCGCCCTCGCGGTCACCGCCACGGAAGCCGCCCTCACGCGGCGGACCCGACCGGAAACCACCCTCGCGACGGTCACCGCCACGGAAACCGCCCTCGC
>NZ_JBAKHL010000104.1:0-16416 GCF_036902715.1 Micromonospora sp. CPCC 205546 | reverse complement strand
ACCACCCGGCGGGCCCGGACCCGCAGGCCGGCCCCGACCCGCGGGCGGCCACGGGCGCCCCGGCGGCGGGCGTCGGGGTGGCCCGGTGAGTGCCGGCGGGCGGCCCGTCGCCCTGGTCACCGGCGGCTCGCGGGGCATCGGCCGCGCCGTGGTGCAGCAGCTCGTCCGCGACGGCTACGACGTCGCCATGTGCTACCAGTCCAGCAAGGACGCCGCCGACGAGGTCGTCGCGGAGGCGGCCCGGGACGGCGGGCGCGTGCTGGCGATGATGGTCGACGTCGCCGACGCCGCGGCGGTGCGGGAGTTCGTGTCGACCGCGGAGCGGGAGCTGGGCGACCCCGACGCGGTGGTCAGCGTCGCCGGCATCATCCGCGACAGGCCGCTGGCCCTGATGGCCGACGCCGACTGGCACGCGGTCATGGAGGTGAACCTGGACGGCACGTACCACCTCTGCCGTGCGGTCGTCCGCCGGATGATGCGCCGGCGCGCCGGGTCGATCGTCACGGTCTCCTCGGTGTCGGGGGTGGCCGGCAATCCGATGCAGACCAACTACTCCGCCTCGAAGGCCGGGGTCATCGGGTTCACCAAGGCGCTGGCCAAGGAGGTCGGCCGGTACAACATCCGGGCCAACGTGGTCGCGCCGGGCTACGTCGACACCGACATGATCGCCGCGCTCTCCGGCGAGCTGGAGACCGTCGCCCGGGACCGGGTGGCCCTGGGCCGGCTCGGGCGCAGCGAGGAGATCGCCGAGGTGGTCTCGTTCCTGCTCTCCTCGCGCGCGTCGTACCTGACCGGCCAGGTGATCACCGTGGACGGCGGCCTCGCGATGTGACCGGCCGCCGGCCGTCACCGGTGATCCTCGGGTACCAGGGGCCGAGCAGCCGGGTCAGGATGTCGGTGCGGTAGGCGTCCGCCCCGATCAGGATCCTGGCCCGGTCGCGGGCCACCCCGCGCAGGATGGCGCGGGCGGCGTACTCGGGTGTGACGGCCACCGAGCGCTCGAAGTGCTCCCGGACCGCCTGGTAGTCGCGCAGCCCGTCGTTGCGGGCGTTGCGCATGATGTTCGTCCTGATCCGGCCCGGGTACACGCAGCTCACCCCGACCGGCACCCCGTCGGCCCGCAGTTCGCGCGCCACCGCCTCCGTGAAGCCCCGGACGGCGAACTTGGCGGCGTTGTACCCGCTCTGCATCGGCGCGCCGGCTAGGCCCAGCACGCTGGAGACGTTGACCAGCCGGCCACGCGAGGCGGTCAGCAGCGGCAGGAACGCCCGGGTGCCGTGCACGACCCCCCAGAAGTCGACGTCCATCACCCACTCGAGGTCTTCCCAGGCCCCGTCGGTCACCGAGGCGAGCAGGGTCACCCCGGCGTTGTTGACGACCAGGTCGGCGCGGCCGAAGTCGGCCCCGACCCGCTCGGCGTGCGCCAGCACCGCGGCCCGGTCCGTCACGTCCAGCCGGTAGCCCCGCACCCGGTCGTCGAGGGCCGCGCAGCGGCGTACGGTCTCCCGCAGCCCCTCCTCGTCCACGTCGGAGACGGCGAGCCGGGCGCCCCGGGCGGCCAGCTCGACGGCGAGCGCGCGCCCGATGCCGGAGCCGGCGCCGGTGACCACGGCCACCCTGCCAGTGAAGTCTCTCATCCTGGACCTTCCCGATCGGGTCTTCGGGCCTCGGCGGTCCGCGCCCGCCGCAGGATTCCGCCGCCGGCTATGGCTTTCCTATGCCGCGTCGATATGTAGAGAAGCTATGAGGCGGCTGCCCGACCGTTCTCCCGGCAGTCCTCGACGCGGCTGCCGGCCGGGTTGACGAAGGGAGAACGATGTCGGGCATCTTCGGTTCGGCGATCACCGGGCTCGGTGCCTATCGGCCCACCCGCGTGGTCACCAACCCGGACATCGCACTGCGTACGGACGTGACCACGGAGTGGATCGAGGAGCGTACGGGGATCAAGACCCGGCACGCCGCCGGTCCCGGGGAGACCGTGCCGGTGATGTCGGCCGAGGCCGGCGCGAAGGCGCTGGCGATGGCGAACGTCGACCCCTCCGAGGTCGACCTGCTCATCCTGGCGACCGCCACCAAGCGGGACCGGATCCCGGGCGGCGCGCCGGAGGTCGCGCACCGCATCGGCATCCCGGCCACCGGCGCGTTCGACCTGAACGCCGCCTGCGCGGGCTTCGCCTACTCGGTGTCGGTCGCGTCCAACGCGGTCCGGCTCGGCGAGGCGCGCAACGTGCTGGTCGTCGGCGCCGAACACCTCACCGAGTTCATCGACCCCGAGGACCCGGCGACCTACGTCATCTTCGGCGACGGCGCGGGCGCCGCGGTGATCTCCCGCTCAGAGAGCCAGGACATCGGCCCCGTGGTGTGGGGCAGCGACGGCCGGCGGGCCCCGATCCTCGGCACGAAGTGGGCCAAGGACGGCAAGGAGTACGCCTCGATGAACGGGCCGCTGGTCTACCGGTGGTCCACCAAGAACATCCCCCCGGTGGCGCGGGAGGCCTGTGCCCGCGCCGGGATGGACCTGTCGGAGATCGACTGGTTCGTACCGCACCAGGCGAACCTGCGGATCATCGAGCAGCTCGCCGAGATCCTGGAGATCCCCGAGGAGAAGGTCGCCCGGGACGTGATCGACACGGGGAACACCTCGGCGGCCTCGGTGCCGCTCGCGCTGAGCCGGCTGCACGAGAGCGGCCGGACCAGACCCGGCGACAAGGCGCTGCTGCTCGGCTTCGGCGCCGGCCTCGCCTATGCCGGTCAGATCGTCCGGATGCCCTGAACACCCTCCCGAAAGGACACGACATGACCGTTGACCAGGTGGCCGCCGACGTCGAGCAGCTCACCCGCAAGCTGATGACCGAGGAGCCGGACCGGCCCATCTCCGCCGACGACACCTTCGTGGACCTGGGCCTCGACTCGCTCAAGCTGGTCGACCTGCTCGGCGCCGCGGAGGTGCACTTCGACATCGAGGTGCCGGACGAGGAGGTCGGCAACTTCGTCCGCGTCCGGGACCTCACCGACTTCGTGCTCGGCGCCAAGTGAACGCCGGCGACGGGGACGCCCGGGAGCTGTCCGTCGGTCAGGCCGCGCAGTGGGCGCTGTACCGACTCGCGCCCGAGAGCTCGACCAGCAACGTGGTGTCGGCCGTGCTCGCCGAGCCGGCCTTCGACATCGACGTGCTGCGGGCCGCCCTCGTCGCCCTGCAGGAACGGCACGACCTGCTCCGGTCCCGGTTCACCGAGACCGGAGCGGGGCCGGTGCGGCTGGTGGACCCCCGCGGTGCGGGGGCGGTCGAGGTCCGCGACGTCGGCGACGTGGACGACGCGGCCCTGCGTACGCTCGTCCACGCCGTCGGCGAGCGGCCGCTGCGGCTCGAACAGGACGGCCCGCTGCGGGCGGTGCTGCTGCGGCGGGGCACGGACTGCGCGCTGGTGCTGGTCGTCCACCACATCGCCACCGACGGGCTCTCCCAGTACCTGATCTGGCGGGACCTCGGCGACGCGTACCAGGCGCTGCGGGGCGGGGGCACGGTCGACTGGCCGACGTACCCCCGCTACGACGAGTTCGTCGCGCGGGAGCAGGCCATGCTGGCGGGCCCCCGCCGCGCCGAACTGGCCGAGCACTGGGCCCGCACCTGCGCCGGGGCCACCGCCGCCACCCTGCCCACCGACCGGCCCCGCTCCGCCACCCGCTCGTACCGGGGCGCGGCCGTGGCCCGGACGCTGCCCGAGGACGTCGCCCGGCAGGTGCGCGCCACGGCCGCCGCCCTGGCGCTCACCCCGTTCGCCGTCCTGCTCGGCGTCTTCGAGGCGCTGCTGCACCGGTGCACCGGGCAGCGGGAGTTCACCATCGGCTGCCCGGTCTCGGTGCGGCGGGGACGGGCGCTGCGGGAGGTGGTCGGGCTGCTGGTGAACCCGGTCGTGCTGCGCTCGTCGTTCGCCCCGGACACCACGTTCGCGGCCGCGATCTCCGCCGCCGGGCGCCAGCTCTCGGACGGGGTGGCGCGCGCCGCCTACCCGTTCCCCCTGGTCCAGGCGGCGCGCCGGGACCGGGACCCGCTGGTGCGGGTCACCATCACGCTGCTCACCCGGCAGCACGGCGACACCCTGTCCGACACCAGCAACGGCTTCGTCGGGCACCGGGTCCGCCAGGTGGTGGTGCCGTACGACGAGGGGCAGTTCGACCTCGCCGTGACGGTGCACCAGTTGCCGGACCTGTCGCTGCGTACCGAGTTCAACTACGACAGGGACCTGCTCGACCGCGCCACCGTAGAGCGGTTCTTCGACCAGTACCTGGCCCTGCTCGGCGCCGCCTGCGCCGACCCGGCCGCGACGGTGGCCGACGCCAGCCTGGCCGGCGACGTCGACGAGCGGATGCTGCTCGAACTCGGCATGAGCTGAGCGCCCCGGTCATCCGGCACCCGTCGTCGACGGGGCGCCGCACAGCGCCCGCACGGTGGATGCGGGTGACCTTCCGTCAGCCCGGAGAGGGGGTTGAAATGGATCAGGGAATTCTCTCCACGGTCGGCAACACGCCCCTGGTACGCCTGGACCGGTTGTTTCCCGGTTTTCCCGCCCGGGCGTACGCGAAACTCGAACAGTTCAATCCGGGTGGGAGCATCAAGGACCGGGCGGCGCTGAACATGCTGCGCGGAAAGATCGAATCCGGCGAGCTGGTGCCGGGGCGGTCCGTGGTGGTGGAGTCCAGCTCCGGCAACCTCGCCATCGGCCTGGCCCAGATCTGCGCGTACTTCGGCATCCGGTTCATCTGCGTGGTGGATCCGAAGACCACCCGGCAGAACCTGGCGGTGCTGGCCGCGTACCAGGCCGAGATCGACATGATCGAGCACCCCGACCCGGTGACCGGCGAGTACCTCGCGGTGCGGCGACGCCGGGTGCGTGAGCTGGTGGAGACCGTGCCCGGCGCCTACCGCCCGGACCAGTACACCAACCCGCTCAACGCCCGCGCCCAGCGGCAGACCATGGCCGAGATCATGACCGAGCTGGACGGCCGGGTCGACTACCTGTTCTGCTCCACCGGCACCTGCGGCACGTTGGTCGGCTGCGCCGACTACCTGCGCGAGAACGGCCACCGCACCCGGATCGTCGCGGTCGACGCCGTCGGCAGCGCGATCTTCGGCCAGCCGTCCGCGCCCCGGCTGATCCCCGGGCACGGCGCGTCCGTGGTGCCCCCGCTGGCCGCCGACGCCCGCCCGGACGAGGTGCTGCACGTCTCCGACCTCGACTGCGTGGTCGGCTGCCGGCTGCTGGCGGTCCGGGAGGCCATCCTCGCCGGCGGTTCCTCCGGGGCGACGGTGGCGGCGCTGCGGCGCCGGATGGCGGACCTGCCCGCCGGGAGCACCAGCGTCCTGATCTTCCCGGACAACGGCGACCGCTACCTCGACACCATCTACTCCGATCGGTGGGTGACCGAACAGTTCGGCGAGGTCAGCCACCTGTGGAAGGGCGACAAATGCTGATCATCGGCCATGCCGTGGTCCGGGACGTGCTCGACGGCGACGAGACGCGGGTCGTCGACCTCGTCCGGCAGGCGTACCTGCTGCACGAGCAGGGCCGCACGAGCGTGCCGCACTCGGTCTTCCTGCGCTTCCCCGACGACGCCCGCAACCGGATCATCGGCCTGCCCGCGTACCTGGGGACCGACCCGCCGGCCGCCGGCATGAAGTGGATCTCCTCTTTCCCGGCGAACATCGAGCGGAGCCTCGACCGGGCCAGCGCCGCCATCGTGCTCAACTCGCTGGAGACCGGCCAGCCCGAGGCGGTGATCGAGGGATCGGTCATCTCCGCCCGCCGTACCGCCGCCGGCGCGGCCCTCGCCGCGCAACTGCTGACCACCGAGCGCCCCCCGGACGGCCTGGCGCTGATCGGTTGCGGCCTCATCAACCAGCAGGTGCTGCGCTTCCTGGCCGTGACCCTGGCGCCGCCGGCCTCGCTGGTGCTGCACGACGCCGACCCGCGCCGGGCCGAGGCGTTCGCCGCCACCGCGGCGACCCTGCTGCCGGACACGACGATCAGCGTGGCGGCGGGCGCCGAGCAGGCCCTGGCCGCCCACCGGCTCGTCTCGATCGCCACCACCGCCAGCGAGCCGCACCTGGAGCTGACCGCCTGCCAGCCGGAGAGCGTGGTGCTGCACCTGTCGCTGCGGGACCTGCACCCCCGGGCGGTACTGGCCGCCCGCAACGTCGTCGACGACCCCGACCACGTGTGCCGCGAGCGCACCTCGCTGCACCTCGCCGAGCAGCTCACCGGCGGCCGGGACTTCATCCACACCACCATCGGCCGGCTGGCCGGCGGTGCGGCGCTGCCCCCCGCCGACGTCCCCGGCCCGGTGGTGGTTTCGCCGTTCGGGCTGGGCGTGCTGGACATCGCGCTGGCCGAACACGTCCGCCGCACGGCGGCCCGGCGTGGCCTCGGCGTGCGCGTCGACGACTTCACACCCGTACCGGCCGCCGCCGTGGCGACCGCGGAACCCACGAGGGAGAGAACATGAGCGACGACGACCGCAGCTACCTGGTGGTGCTCAACGACGAGGAGCAGTACTCGATCTGGTGGAGCGACCGGGCGCTGCCGGCCGGCTGGCGGGCCGAGGGCACCGAGGGCACCCGGGAGCAGTGCCTCAGCCGGATCAACGAGCTCTGGACCGACATGCGGCCGAAGAGCCTGCGCCTGCGCATGGACGGCGCGTCCGTCTGACGGGCCCCCGGCAGGGCGTGACCCCCGGCCGTCCGCGATCGACCCCCCACCCCGGAGGAGCACCCCGATGAGCACCCCTTCGTCCACCCTGCCGGCCGCCGGAGCGGGCACGGTCGGCCCCGTCGTCCTGCCGGACCTGATCGCCCGTCAGGCCGCGGCGACGCCCGACGCGACCGCGGTGCTCGCCGGCGACGTGCGGGTCGGCTACGCCGAACTCGACCGGCGCGCCAACCAGCTCGCCCGGCACCTCGTCGGGCTGGGCGTCGGCCCGGAGTCGACGGTCGGCGTGCACCTGCGCCGGGGGATCAACCTCGTGGTCGCCCTGCTCGGGGTGTGGCGGGCCGGCGGCGCGTACCTGCCGCTGGACCCGGCGCACCCGGTGGACCGGCGGCGGTGGATCGTCGCCGACACCGGGGTGGACGTCGTGCTCACCCAGGCCGACCTGCGCGACGACGGGCTGGCCGGGCCGTCGCACGTGGTCTGCCTGGACGCCGACCGGTCCCGGATCGAGGCCGGGCCGGACACCGCGCCGCCGGTGCGCATCGACCCGGACAACGCCGCGTACGTCATCTACACCTCCGGGTCCACCGGCCGGCCCAAGGGCGTGGTCGTCACCCACGGGGCCATCGGCAACCGGGTGGCCTGGACGGTCCGACAGCACGGCCTGTCGCCGGCGGACCGGGTGCTGCAGAAGACGGCGGTCAGCTTCGACGCGGCCGGCTGGGAGTTCTTCGCCCCGCTGATCTGCGGGGCGACCGTGGCGCTCGCGCCGGACGGCGCCGAGCGCGACCCGGCCGCCCTGGTGGCGGCGGTCGTCCGGACCGGGGCGACCGTGCTGCAGGGCGTCCCGTCGGTGCTGCAACTGGTGACGGAGGAACCGGACTGGCCGAGGTGCACCTCGCTGCGGCTGGTCTTCTCCGCCGGTGAGCCGCTGCACGCCGAGCTGTGCCAGCGGCTGGCGGCGGTGCCCGGGGTGCGCGTCTGGAACACCTACGGCCCGACCGAGTGCGCCATCGACGTCACCGCCCAGCAGGTCGACCTCGCCCAGCGCACCGGCCCGGTGCCGATCGGCCGGCCGCTGGAGAACCTGCGCCTGCAGGTGCTGGACGCCAACCGGCGGCCGGTGCCGATCGGCGTGGTCGGCGACCTCTACGTCGGCGGTGCCGGGCTCGGCCGCGGCTACCTCGGCCGCCCCGACCTGACCGCCGAGCGGTTCGTGCCGGACGAGTACGGGCCGCCCGGCGCGCGGCTCTACCGCACCGGCGACCAGGTCCGGTGGCGCTCGGACCGGAGCCTGGAGTTCGTCGGCCGTGCCGACGACCAACTGAAGATCAATGGGGTACGCATCGAGCCGGGCGAGGTGGAGGCCGCCCTGGCCGCGCACCCGGACGTCCGGCGGGCGGTGGTCGTCGGCTTCGCCGAACCCGGCGGCAGCCCCCGGCTGGCCGCGTACGTCGCCGCCCGGCGTCCCCTGACCGCCGCGCAGCTGCGCTCCTTCCTGGCCGACCGGCTGCCCGAACCCCTGGTGCCGGCCGTGTTCGTGCCCGTGGCGGAGTTCCCGCTGACCACCGGCGGCAAGGTGGACCGGGCGGCGCTGCCGCCGGTCGAGACCGCCGACCGCACGCCCTACCTGGCCCCGCGCACCGACGCCGAGCGACTGGTCGCCCGGCTCTGGCGGGAGCTGCTCGGCGTGGAGCGCGTCGGCGTGCACGACGACCTGTTCCAGCTCGGCGGCTCGTCGCTGGTGACCGTCCGCCTCGCCAGCCGCCTCGCCGCCGAGTCGGGCGTGCGGATCGGGCTGCGGGAGCTGCTCGCGGCGAGCACCGTCGAGGCGCAGGCCGCCCTGCTGACCGACGACGCACCCGCCGCGTCGGCGGTGCTCCCCGTGCCCCGCACCGGCGCGCTGCCGCTCTCCCCGGCCCAGCGGCGACTGTGGCTGCTGGACCAGCTGCAACCGGGTAGCCCCGAGTGGGTGGTGCCGCTCTACCTGCGACTGCCCGGCTCGCTGGCACCCGACGCCGTACGGGCGGCGCTGGGCGCGCTCGAGGCCCGGCACGAGGCGCTGCGCACCCGCTACCTGACCCGCGACGGCGAGCCGTACCAGCGCATCGATCCGCCCGCTCCCGTCGACCTCACGGTCCGCGACGCGGCCGAGGCCCCGCTCGTGGACCTCGTCGACGCGCAGCTGTGCGAGGGCTTCGACCTGCGCACCGGGCCGCTGTGGCGGGCCACCCTGGTCACCTCGGCCGGGGCGGACCACCTGCTGCTCGTGGCGCTGCACCACATCGCCTCCGACGCGAGCACCGCCGCGGTCCTGGAGCGCGACCTGCGGGAGTTCTGCGCGGCCGGCGCCGCCGGCCGGGAGCCCGACCTGCCGGAGCTGACGGTGCACTACGCCGACTACGCGGCCTGGCAGCACCGGCAGCTCACCGACGACATGGTCGAGCGGGAGCTCGGCTTCTGGCGCGAGCACCTCGCCGGGGTGCCCGAGCTGGCCCTCCCGCTGGACCGGTCCCGGCCGGCCGAGCGCGACCCGCGCGGGGCGCACGTCGAGTTCGAGGTGCCGGCGCGGCTCGCGCGGGAGCTGACCGCCCTGGGCCGGCGCTGCTCGGCGACCCCGTTCATGACCATGCTCACCGGCTTCGCCACGTTGCTGGCCCGCTACAGCGGCCAGTGGGACGTGGCCGTCGGCGCGCCCACCTCCGGCCGGCGGCCCCCCGAGACGGAGCAGATCGCCGGGGTCTTCCTGAACCCCGTGGTGGTGCGCTGCACCCTGGACCCGTCCGCCCCGTTCGAGGCGGCCCTGGGGGCGGTGCGGGCCCGGACCCTGGCCGCACTCGCCCACCAGGACCTGCCCTTCGAGCGGGTCGTCGACGACCTCGTCGACGTCCGTGACCTCTCCCGTACCCCGCTCTACCAGGTGATGCTCAACGCCCAGGAGGGGGGCATCACCGGCCAGTCGACCGACGACGAGGCCCTGCTGGACGCCCTGCGCCGCGCGGCCCGCATCGCCAAGACCGACCTCACCATGCACGTCTGGCCGCGCCCGGACGGCACCCTGGCCGGCAGCCTGGAGTACGCCACCGCCCTGTTCGACGAGTCGACCGTGCGGCGGATGGCCGCGCACTTCCTGCGGCTGCTCGCCGCGGCGGTGGCCGAGCCGCGGACCCCGCTCGACGACCTGGACCTGCTCGCACCGGGCGAGCGCCACCAGCTCCTGCACGAGGTGCACGGTCCCGACCTGCCCCGCGACCCCGCGACCGTCTGCGACCTCTTCGAGGCCCAGCGCCGTCGCACCCCGGACGCCGTGGCGCTGCGGCACGGCGACCTCACCACCACCTACGCGACGCTGGACGACCGGGCCAACCAGTTCGCCCACCACCTGCGGCGCTCCGGCGTCGCCCGGGGCGCGGTGGTGGCCGTGCTGCTGGACCGGGGCGTCGACCTGGTCGCGGCGATCCTCGGCACCTGGAAGGCGGGGGCGGCCGTGCTGCCGCTCGACCCGTCGTACCCGGCCGAGCGGATCGGGCACATGCTCGCCACGGCCGGCGTGGAACTCGGCGTCACGCAGGCGGCGTACGCCCCCCGGTTCACCGTGCCGACCCTGCACGTGGACACCCACCGGCTGATGGTCTGCACCGGCCCCACCCACCGCCCGGAGCGCGACACCGACCCGGCCGAGACGGCCTACGTGCTGTTCACCTCCGGCTCGACCGGCCGCCCGAAGGGCGTGCTCCTGCCGCACCGGGCGGTGTCCAACTTCCTCGCCTGCGCCGTCGAGACGGAGGCGCTCGGCGACCGGGGGGCGCGCGCGGGGCGCGGCGGCGGTGCGCCGCTGTTCACCACCATCGCCTTCGACCTGTCCATCCCCAACCTGTTCAGCCCGCTGGTCGCGGGGCAGTCGGTGACGCTGCTGCCCGCCGCCCTCGACGTCGCCGAGCTGGGCGACCTGCTCGTCAAGGCCGGCCCGTTCGACCGGTTCATCATGACCCCGCCGCACCTGGAACTGCTCACCGAGCAGCTCGACGACGAGCAGGCGGCCCAGCTCTCCGGTCTGATCTGGACGGCCGGCGCGGCGCTGCGCAGGGAGATCGCCAACCGGTGGCTGGACCGGCTCGGACCGGGCGGCCTCACCAACAGCTACGGGCCGACCGAGACCACCGTGATCATGACGGCCCACCCGGTGCGCACGCCGCAGACGACCGACATCGTGCCGATCGGCCGGGCCATGGCGAACACCACCGTCCGGGTGCTCGACGACGCGTTGCGGCTGCTGCCGGTCGGGGTCGTCGGTGAGCTGCACATCGGCGGGGAGTGCCTGGCCACCGGCTACGCCGGGCGGCCGGACCTCACCGCCGAGAAGTTCGTGCCCGACCCGTACGGGCCGCCGGGCAGCCGGCTGTACCGCAGCGGCGACCTGGTCCGGATGCGCCCCGACGGGGTGATGGACTTCGTCGGCCGCGTCGACGACCAGGTCAAGGTGCGCGGCTACCGGATCGAACTCGGCGAGATCCGCGCGGTCGTCGAGGAACACCCCGGCGTGACCCGGTGCGTGGTCATCGTCCACGAGGAACGGCTGGTCGCCTTCCATCGGGGCGAGGCGCCCGACCTGGCCGCGCACTGCGCCCGGCTGCTGCCCGACTACATGACCCCCAGCCTGCTCGTGCCGGTGGCCGAGATCCCGCTCAACGCCAACGGCAAGGTGGACCGCGCCGCCCTGCTCGACCTGCTCTCGCACGCCGTGTCGAGCGGCGCGGCCGGCGCCGAGGACGCCCTCGTCGCGCCGCGCACGGTCGTCGAGGAACGCCTCTGCGCCATCTGGAGCGACCTGCTGGGCGTGCCCGTCGGCGTGCGGCACAACTTCTTCGCCATGGGCGGGCACTCCGTGCTGGCGGGCCGGCTGGTCGCCGCCCTCCAGGAGGAGTTCGACCTCGACGTGTCGCTCCGGCTCGTCTTCGAGCACCCGACCGTCGAGGCGATGGCGGTCGCGGTGGAGGACCTCATCCGGGCCGAGGTGGACGCGCTCTCCGACGCCGACCTGACCGAAGACCTGCGCCAGACCAAGGAGCACCAGGCATGACCTCGACCGCGAACCAGCCGAACCTGCGCGAGTCGCTCGTCCAACGCCGGTTGGCGGGCCGGGCCGCCGGCCGACGGGCCGGGATCCCGACCGTCGACCGCTCGGGCGACCTGCCGCTCTCCTTCGGCCAGCAGCAGATGTGGTTCCTCAACCGGCTGGACCCCGGCAGCCCGGAGTACCTGGTCTCCTCGGCGCTGCGGCTGCGCGGCCCGCTGGACCGGGCCGCGCTGGCCCGGGCGTGGGACGCCCTGATCGCCCGGCACGAGATCCTGCGCACCCGGTACGCGATGGCCGACCTGACGCCGGTGCAGGTCGTCGACGAGCCCCGCCCGCGGGAGCTGCCGCTGGTCGACCTCTCCGGGGTGGCCGGGGCCGAGCGCGACGACCGGGTCGCCGAGGCGACGGCCGAGCTGGCCGCCACCGGTTTCGACCTGGCCACCGAGTGGCCGGTACGGGCGATGCTGCTGCGCCTGGACGAGGCCGAGCACCTGCTGGTGCTGGTGATCCACCACATCGCCTGCGACGCGCCCTCCACGGCGGTGCTCCTCGGCGACCTGGCCGAGCTGTACGGCGCGTACGTGCGGGGCGAGTCCTCGCCGCTGACGCCGCCGGCCGTGCAGTTCGCCGACTTCGCGGCGTGGCAGCGCGACCGGCTGCGCGGCGACCCGCTGGAGCGGCACCTGGAGCACTGGCGCGACCGCCTCGCCGGCATCGCCCCGCTGGAGCTGCCCGCCGACCGGCCCCGACCCCGCGTGCGCGACTGGCGGGGCGCGTCGGTGCCGTTCGCGCTCTCCGCCGAACTCTCCGCCGCGCTGCGGGAGATCGCCCGCGGCGCGGAGACCACCCTCTTCGTCACCCTGCTGACCGCCTTCCAGGCGCTGCTGTCGCGCCACACCGGCCGGACCGACATCCCCGTGGGCAGCGTGACGTCCGTGCGGGACCGCGCCGAGCTGCGCGACCTGGTCGGGTACGGCATCGACAACCTCGTCCTGCGGGGCCGCTGGACGGGGGACCCGACCTTCGCCGACTTGCTGCGCGACACCCGCGCCACCGTGCGCGACGCCTTCGCGCACGCCGACGTGCCGTTCGCGCTGCTGGTCGACGAGTTCGAACCGGAGCGGGACCTCTCCCGCACCCCGCTCTACCAGGTCGCCTTCACCCTCGGCGACGACGCCCCCGCCGGCGCCTGGCCGGCCGGCCTCGCCGCCGAGCCGCTCTGGCTGCCCACCCGGGTCGCCAAGGTCGACCTGCAACTGCACGTCGTCGAGGGCGCCGACGGCCGGCTGCGGGGGCACCTGGAGTACGCGACCGCGCTGTTCGACCGGGCCACCGTGCAGCGGATGGCCGAGCACCTCGGCCGGCTGCTGGAGCACGTCGGCGCCGACCCGCACGCCCGGATCTCCGCGCTGCGCATCCTCGACGACGCCGAGCTGGCGGCGGCGACCCCCGCCCCCGCCCGCCCCGCCGCGCCGGTGACCGGCACGGTGCACGGCGTCTTCGCCGCCACCGCCGCCGCCCACCGCGACGCGACCGCCGTCGTGGACGGCGCGCGACGCTGGACGTACGCCGAACTGGACGCCACCGCGAACCGGCTCGCGCACCACCTGCGGTCCCTCGGCGCCGGCCCGGAGCGGCTGGTGGCGGTCTGCCTGGACCGCCGCGCGGAGCTGGTCTCCACCCTGCTGGGCGTGCTGAAGTCCGGGGCGGCGTACCTGCCGGTGGAGCCCGGCGTCCCCGCCGACCGGCTCGACTTCATGCTCGCCGACGCGGGCGCGCGGATCGTGGTGACCACCGAGGCCCACCGGGCGCGGTTCGCCGACTTCGCCGGCGCCGTGGTGGTGCTGGACGACCCCGACCACGCCGGGGAGATCGCCGGCCGTCCCGGCACCGACCCGGGCGTCGCCGTCGACCCCGAGAACCTGATCTACGTCATCTACACCTCCGGGTCGACCGGCCGCCCCAAGGGCGTCTTCCTGACCCACGCCAACGTGCTGCGCCTGACGACCGTGGCGCAGGACGAGCTGAACTTCGGTCCCGCCGACGTGTGGCCGCTGTTCCACTCCTACGCCTTCGACGTGTCCGTGTGGGAGCTGTGGGGGGCGCTGCTGCACGGCGGCCGGCTGGTGGTGGTGCCCCGGGAGGTCACCCGTTCCCCCGCCGACCTGCTCGACCTGCTGGTCGAGGAGCAGGTCACCGTGCTCAACCAGACCCCGACGGCCTTCCGCGGCCTGGTCGGGCTCGCCCGCGACGGCGACCCCCGCGTCGACCGGCTCGCGCTGCGCGCAGTCATCTTCGCCGGCGAGAAGCTGGAGTACGCCGACCTCGGCCCCTGGGTGGCCCGTCGCGGACTGGCCGCGCCCCGGCTGCTCAACCTCTACGGGATCACCGAGATCACCGTGCACGCCACCTACTACGAGGTGCGCCCCGACGACCTGGCCGGCACCGCCAACCCGATCGGCGTCCCGCTGGCCGACCTGAGCATCCACCTGCTCGACCCGTACGGCAACCCGGTCCCGGTCGGCGTCCCCGGCGAGATCCACGTCGGCGGGCCCGGCGTGGCCCGGGGCTACCTGAACCGGCCCGAGTTGACCGCCCAGCGGTTCGTGCCCGACCCGTTCGGCCCGCCCGGCGCCCGCCTCTACCGCAGCGGCGACCTGGCCCGCCGGCGCGCCGACGGCAGCCTGGAGTTCGTCGGCCGCATCGACGACCAGGTGAAGATCCGGGGCTACCGGGTCGAGCTGGGCGAGATCGAGGCCGCCATCTCGGCCCTGCCCGGGGTGCGCGAGGCCGTGGTCGTCGTCCGCGAGGACACCCCCGGCGACCGGCGCCTGGTGGCGTACTCGGTCGTCGACGAGCAGGCGGAGCTGCCCAGGCCGGGGCAGGTGCGCGCGGCGCTGGCCCGCACCCTGCCCGAGTACATGATCCCGTCGGCGTTCGTCCCGCTGGCCCGGCTGCCGCTGACCGTCAACGGCAAGCTCGACAAGCGGGCGCTGCCCGCGCCCGACCGTACGGTCACCGCCACCGACCGGCCCTACCTGGCGCCGCGTACGGAGGTGGAGGAGCGGCTCGCCGCGATCTGGGCGGAACTGCTCGGCCTGGAGCGGGTCGGCGTCGAGGACGGCTTCTTCGACGTCGGCGGCGACTCGATCCGCGCCGTGGCGCTCGCCGCCGCCATCCGGGCCGGCGGCTTCGACGTGCAGGTGCGCGACCTCTTCGAGCGCCGCAGCATCGCCGAGCTGGCGGAGTTCCTCACCGGCCGCCCCGCGCCGGCCGCGCCGGAGCCGGCCGTCGAGCCGTTCGCGCTGATCTCCGAGGCCGACCGGGCCGCGCTGCCCGACGGCGTCGTCGACGCGTACCCGTGCACCCAGGTGCAGCTCGGCATGCTCGCGGAGATGCTCGCCGACGAGCACAACCACTACCTCAACGCCACCACCTACCGCATCCCCGACACCGGAGAGTTCTCGCTCGACGCGTTCCGGGAGGCCGCCGCGCTGCTGGTGCGCCGGCACGAGGTGCTGCGCACGTCGTTCGACCTGACCGGCTTCTCGGTGCCGATGCAGCTCGTGCACGCCACCGCCGAGATGCCCGTCGGCATGGACCGGGCGCGCGCCACCGACCGGGCCGGCCTGGAGCGCGAGCTGCGCGACTTCATCGCCGCCGAGCGGGCCGACATGTTCGACCTCGGCCGGCCGCCGCTGTTCCGGCTGCACGCGCGGGTCTGCGCGGACGGCAGCTGGTGGCTCACCCTCACCGAGTGCCACCCGATCATGGACGGCTGGAGCTACCACTCGCTGATGATGGAGCTGGTCGGCGCGTACCACCGGATCCGCGCCGGGCTGCCGGTCGAGCCCCGCCCGACGCCGCCGGTGCGCTTCGTCGACGCGGTCGCCGCCGAGCTGCGCTCCACCGGCGAGGGGGTCGACCGCGCCTTCTGGCACGACCGGGTCGCCGGCCGGGACCGGTTCGTCCTGCCGGAGGGCTGGGGCGACCCCACCGCCGAGCAGGGCGCCCAGTACGACCACTGGGTGCCGCTGCACGACCTGGAGCCGGGCCTGCGGGCGCTGGCCCGGCAGACCGGCGTGCCGTTCAAGTCGGTGATGCTGGCAGCGCACCTGAAGGTGATGAGCCAGCTCACGGAGTCGGGCTCGTTCTTCACCGGCCTGGTGTGCAACATCCGGCCCGAGGTGGCCGGCGCCGACCGCGTCTACGGGATGCACCTGAACACGGTGCCGTTCGTGCACGACGCGGGCGCGCGGACCTGGCGGGAGCTGATCGCCCGGACGTTCGCCGGGGAGCTGGAGCTGTGGCCGCACCGCCGGTACCCGCTGCCGGTGCTCCAACGGGAGATCGGCGACGGCGGCCGGATGCTCGACGTCCGGTTCAGCTTCCACGACTTCCACCAGATCGACACCGACGAGATCGACTACGCCGACTCGATCGACGACAGCCCGAACGAGTTCCCACTGGGCGTGATCAGCCGGCTCGGCTTCATCACGCTGGAGGCCAACCTGCGCCACCTCGGCGTGGCCCAGGTCGCCCGCCTCGGTGGCATGTACCGGGCGGTGTTGGAGGCGATGGTCGCCGACGTGGACGGTGACGCGTCGGTGGTGTGTCTGCCGGCGGGTGAGG
>NZ_JBAKHL010000103.1:0-16604 GCF_036902715.1 Micromonospora sp. CPCC 205546 | reverse complement strand
CTGCTGCCCACGCCGAGCCACCGCGATCGTGCAGGCGATCCTCGTCCTGCATCGCACCGAATCCAACCGCTACGCAGGATGAAAAGGGCTCACTAAGTACGTCCCACAGAGGTAAAACGCCCTGTTCAGAGGCTTGCGGCGCTGCCGGGCGGATGGCTGGGACGGGCCGGCGGGCCACACTTGTCTCGCACTCTGTATGTCCCCATCGGGGGGAAACCAGCGGCGGACCACCTCTGTTGTCACCGAATACGTCCTACAAGGGGGGAAACCCGATCTTGACGGGTGCGGGCGCAGCGGGGGCGACCCGACTACCTGCCAGGTGGTAAGTCCTCAGCGACGTAAGGGCGGCGGGGGTCGGACGCGGGCGCAGCGGGGCGGCCCAAGAATTACCCCCCGGATGGCGCACCCGGGGCCGGCGAGTGTCGGCACCCTGCCGTCACTTACCCCCTGATAACGCACCCATCACCGGGCGCGGGCGCAGCAGGGGATGCCCAGGGACTACAGAGAGCACTATAAGTAACTACAGTTAGTTATAGTAGAGGGTTATAAGGGCGAGGAAATGGGACAGATTGAATGGGGAAGGAAAGCGGGCGAGGAAGCAACGAGAGTCCGAACTCCATTACCCCCCGAATGGCGCACCCGCGTCGGCACCCCCTCGGCGGCGCTGCCGACCAGCGGCCGGGGGCACGAGCGGGAGGGCATCTGAATCGGGCTGTGCGCCACTCTGCGGGCCGTGCGGGCTGTCCGGGGGCATCGGACGCCGGACGCACAGCGGCCCGCTGCGGGGCACGTAGCGGGCCACTTGTTGACGCTGGGCGGGACGAGGGCGTGCGACCTATGTAGTGCCGGCCCAATCCAGCGTTACGCGGGCGTTCACGGTGCCCCACGGGTCGGCCTTGGTCGGGCGGCCACCCTTGGATGCCGCACGGCGAACCGTGATCCGGTCAACGAACAGGGTCACGAAGTCGCGCCGCTCCCCCACCGAGGCACCGTCCCACCACGTCGACTCGTCGCCGTAGGCGCTGGAGGTCCAGAGGTCCAACGGCAGCTTGGCGGTTGCCTGCTCGTCCAGCTCGGCCAGGCGGGCGGACAGGGCATCGACGCGGGCACCGGTCGCCGTGACGGCGCGGGTAAGCGCTGCGGCGGCGGCACCCGTGGCGGTCCCAAGTGCCTCGGATTGCTGGTCGAGGGCGGCGGATGCGTCGGCCAGCTCGGCGGACACTGCGGCCCGCTGCACGGCGGTCTCCGGCGTTGCCGTCGCTGCGCCGTAGCGGCGGGTCGCCTCGGCCAGGATCGAGGCGGTGGTCTGGTCCTCGTCGGCCGGATCGATCGAGTTGAGCAGGCGGTCGATTCGCATGCGGACCCAGCCATCGAGCGCGGTCAGGCTGATGGTGTTGGAGTGCCGGCCCGCCGGGGCGGTGCACATGTAGGCGTCGCGATTCGCCAGGGTGGCGTTTGCGACGAACCGACGCGCCTTCATCCGGCACCCGCACTCACACCACAGGATGCCCAGACCTGAGAGCAGGGCCGGCTCGTCGGCCGACTGGCGCGGCGGCCGGGTGCGGCCGGTGAGGATGGCTTGCAGACGCCAGAACTCATCGGTGGTGATGATCGGCTCGGCCGGCGGTGGCAGCACGCGGACGTCTTCCATGTCGTACGCGGTGCGGTAGCCGACCGTGTTGCCCCGGTCATCGAGCACGGCCACGGCCGGCAGGCCAGCGATGCGGGGGTCTCGCAGGCGTTGGTTTAGGTTCCGGTCCGACCAGGCACCCGACGCGCGGGAGCGGCCCACCTTCGCGCCGCGCGTGCGGATGCCCCGGCGGTCGAAGTAGCGGGCCACGGCGTGCACGGCGTGACCGAGCAGCACGGCGCGGACGGCCACCCGCAGCGCGCGGGCCTCGGTCGGCTCGATGACCAGGGCGCGGATGGCGACCGGCTCGCCGGCCGGGGTCCGGGCCATCCGCTCGACGGTGCGGAATCCGAAGGGCGGGTTTCCGACGTGCCCCCCGGCCGCGTGGGCGAGGGCCTTGGCGGCTTTCACGGCGGCCGACTTGTTTTTGCTTTCGTTGTGCGCCGCATCCATTCGCAAAAGAAGGTGGATCAGATCCATCGTGTTATCCGGGCCGAATGTGCCTTCGGTGATGCTGACAATCGTCAGGCCACCGGCGAGCAGCGGCAGCCATTCGGCGAGCGCAATACGCGGATCTTGGCGGGTCAGACGGGAGACGTAGAAGACATAGAGATGCGTGATCTCGCCGGCCTTGATGGCCGATACCATCTGGTCGTACGCCTCACGGACTACGCCGGCTTGGAAGCCGGATCGGTCGATGTCCTCGAACATGCGGACGGTTGCGCCGGGGTGGTCGTGGTTGGCGCGTTCGGTGGTCGCGGTGCGTTGGGTTGCCGGGGACGCCTCGGACTTGTTCGCGCGTGCGGTCGACTGACGTACGTAGGCGGCGGGGCGTGCGGTGATCATGGGGTCCAACCGTAGTGCACCGCCCGCCAGGAACCAAGAACCCGAACGGCTACTGCAACCACGGTCCGAACGGGCTGAGCTGCCCGGTGGGCATCGCCCGCACGTCGGGCTGAACCGGGCCGGGAGCAGACGGCACACCACGGGGGCCGGCGCGGCGTCAGCCGCGCCGGCCCCGTGCCGTCGGAACTGAGGGGTCGATCACATCTGGCCCGGTTGGGAAAACGCCCCGGCCGCCACTCTTGACGCGGTCTGCCACCATGGTCGGCACGCACCGTGACGAGAATCGCGCAGTGTAGCAAATCTTCAAGAAACCGTTATCGTCCCAACGGGCAATCCTGGCTGCCCTCTGGCAGCATTGCCTGGCATGTGCGGACTTGCGGGAGAGTTCCGCCGTGACGGTTCACGCGCCGACGTGGCGGTGGTGGAACGCATGGCGGCCACGATGAGCGACCGAGGGCCGGACGACAGCGGCGTCTGGGCCCAGGGCCCGACCGCCCTCGGACACCGACGCCTGAAGATCATCGACCTCTCCGCCGCGAGCGGACAACCGCTGGTCGACCCCGCGGCGGGCCTGACCGGCGTCTTCAACGGGTGCATCTACAACTACCGGGAACTGCGCGCGGAACTCCAGGCCAAGGGCCACCGGTTCTTCTCCTCCGGCGACAGCGAGGTCGTGCTCAAGGCGTACGCCGAGTGGGGGCTCGACTTCGTCGACCACCTGGTCGGCATGTTCGCCGTGGCGATCAGCGAGCGGGACACCGGCCGGCTGGTGCTGGCCCGGGACCGGCTGGGCATCAAGCCGCTCTACCTGGCCGAGACGCCCGGCGCGGTGCGCTTCGCCAGCACCCTGCCGGCGCTGCTGGCCGGGGGCGGCGTCGACACCGGCATCGACCCGGTCGCGCTCGCGCACTACCTGAGCTTCCACAGCATCGTGCCGCCGCCGCGCACCATCCTGCGCGGGGTCACCAAGCTGCCCCCGGCGACCGTACGGGTCTACGAGGCGGACGGCCGCACCTCGGAGCGGGTCTACTGGGACCCGGCCTTCACCCGCTCGGCCGAGCGGGCCGGCTGGTCCGGGAAGGACTGGCAGGACGCCCTGCTGGAGTCGCTGACCACCGCCGTACGCCGGCGGATGGTCGCCGACGTGCCGGTCGGCGTGCTGCTCTCCGGCGGCCTGGACTCCAGCCTGGTGGTCGCCCTGCTCGCCGGCGAGGGCCAGCGCGGGCTCTCCACCTTCTCCATCGGCTTCGACGCCGTCGGCGGTCGCGAGGGCGACGAGTTCCGCTACTCCGACCTCGTCGCGAAGACGTTCGACACCGACCACCACCAGATCCGGGTGGCCGCCGCCGACCTGGTGCCGCCGCTGGAGGCGGCCGTCGCCGCGATGTCCGAGCCGATGGTCAGCCACGACTGCGTGGCGTTCTACCTGCTCAGCGAGGTCGTGTCGCAGCACGTCAAGGTGGTCCAGTCCGGCCAGGGCGCGGACGAGATCCTCGGCGGCTACCACTGGTACCCGCCGCTCGCCCGGATCGGCCGCGACCAGGCGCTCGACACGTACGCCGGGGCCTTCTTCGACCGGGACGCGGCCGGGCTGGCCCGGGTGCTGAACCCGGCCTGGCTGACCGACGGCGACCCGGCGCGGGAGTTCGTGGCCGCCCACCTGGGCCGCGCCGGCGCCGAGACCGCGGTCGACGCGGGCCTGCGCATCGACACCCAGGTCATGCTGACCGACGACCCGGTCAAGCGGGTGGACAACATGACGATGGCGCACGGGTTGGAGGCCCGGGTGCCGTTCCTCGACCACGAGTTCGTCGAGCTGGCCGCGAGCTGCCCGCCGGAGCTGAAGCTGGCGCAGGGCGGCAAGGGGGTGCTCAAGGAGATCGGCCGCCGGGTGCTGCCGCACGAGGTCATCGACCGGCCGAAGGGCTACTTCCCCGTGCCGGGCCTCACCCACCTGGAGGGCAAGCTCCTCGATCGGGTACGCGACGCGCTCTCCGCGCCGGAGGCCCGCCGCCGCGACCTGTTCCGGGCCGACTACGTCGACGCCCTGCTGGCCGACCCGAATGCCGAACTGACCCCGTTGAACGGAAACAAGCTGTGGCAACTCGGACTCCTGGAAATGTGGCTCCAGAGCCACGGAATCGACTGACCGTGACCGACACCCTGGCGACCGGCGCGGCCCGGACCGACCGGTCGCGCAACGGCCGGCGACGGGAACGGGTGGGCCCCGGCGGCGACCCGATGGCAGCGGAGCCGGCGGAGGTTCCGGCCCGCGAGGGCGACACCGACGTGGTGCTGGACTGCGGCTGGGGGCGGCTCGTCTTCGGGCAGACCTTCGTCGACCAGGCCGCCGTCGCCGCCGTGCTGCGTTCCGAGGCCGCCGGCTCCCGCGACATCTGCATCTACCTGCGCGACCCGCACGTGCTGGTGTCCCGGCTGCCCGACGAGCTGTTCATCGACCCGTCGCTGACCTACCGGCTACCGCTCGGCGACGACCGGCCGGTCGGTGACGACGACGTCCCGGGGTTGACCATCCGACCGCTGGCCGACGCCGCCGACGCGGACGCGGTGAACCGGATCTACGCCTGCAACGGCATGGTCACCGCCGGAGTCGACGTGCTCGTCGCCAACGCGCGTACCGACCGGTTCCTGCACCTGGTCGCCGAGGACGCCACCGGCGGGATCGTCGGCACCATCACCGGCGTCGACCACGTCGCGGTCTTCGACGATCCCGACAACGGCGCCAGCCTGTGGTGTCTGACCGTCGACTTCAACAAGGCGCCGCCGGGCACCGGCCAGGCGCTGATCACCGCGCTGGCCGCCCGGCTGGTCGAGCGGGGTCGGGCGTACGTGGACCTGTCGGTGCTCGCCGAGAACGCCGGGGCGATCCGGCTCTACGAGCGGCTCGGCTTCTACCGCACGTCGACGCTCTGCGTGAAGCGGAAGAACCCGATCAACGAGCGGCTCTTCCTGCCCGCGATGCCCGAGGGGTACGACCGGCTCAACCCGTACGCGAAGATCGTCGCCGACGAGGCGATGCGGCGCGGCATCCGGGTGGAGGTCACCGACCCGGCCTGGGGTGAGCTGCGGCTGAGCAGCGGCGGGCGGACCGTGCTGACCCGCGAGTCGCTGTCGGAGCTGACCTCGGCGGTGGCCATGAGCCGCTGCGACGACAAGCGGGTGACCCGCCGGATCCTCACCGAGGCGGGGCTGTCGGTGCCGCGCGGCCGGACCGCCACCGGCGACGACGGCGACACCGCCTTCCTCGCCGAGGTCGGTCGGGCCGTGGTGAAGCCGGCGCGCGGCGAGCAGGGCAACGGCATCACGGTGGGCGTACGCACTGCCGAGGCGCTGGCCGCCGCCGTCGAGCTGGCCGCCCGGTTCTGCCCGGACGTGCTGATCGAGGAGATGCGCGCCGGCGAGGACCTGCGCGTCGTCGTGATCGACCACGAGGTGGTGGCCGCCGCCGTCCGGCGCCCCGCCTCGATCACCGGCGACGGGGTGCACGACATCGCCGAGCTGATCGAGCGGCAGAGCCGCCGTCGGGCCGCCGCCACCGGTGGCGAGTCCCGGATCCCGCTCGACGACATGACCCGCGACGTCCTGGCCGAGGCCGGCCACGAGCTGCACGACGTGCTGCCCGAGGGGCAGGTGCTGGCCGTACGCAGGACCGCGAACCTGCACACCGGCGGCACCATCCACGACGTCACCGCCGAGCTGCACCCGTCGATCGCCGAGGCGTGCGTGGCTGCCAGCCGGGCCCTGGACATCCCGGTCACCGGCCTGGACCTGCTGGTCGGCGCCCCGGACCGCCCGGAGCACGTCTTCATCGAGGCCAACGAGCGGCCCGGCCTGGCCAACCACGAGCCGCAGCCGACCGCCGAGCGCTTCGTGGACCTGCTCTTCCCGGGCACCCGCGCGCCGCAGCGGCTCTGGACCCCGGCCGGCCCGGGAGGTGCGGCGTGAGCCCGAGGCCCCTGGAGATCGACCTGGACTACCTGCGCCAGGTGCTGGTGGAGCTGCTGGAGATCCCGAGCCCCTCGGGGCGTACGGACCACGTGCAGCAGTACGTCGGCGAGCGGCTCTCCGCGCTCGGTATCCCCTCCACGCTGACCCGCCGCGGCGCGTTGAGCGCCTGCCTGCCCGGCCCCCGCTCCACGGGCGCCGACCGGGCGATCGTGGTGCACACCGACACCATCGGCGGCATGGTCAAGCGGCTGAAGGAGAACGGTCGGCTGGAGCTGAAGACGATCGGTACGCACAGCGCCCGGTTCGCCGAGGGCGCGCACGTGCGGGTCTTCACCGACGACCTGGAGCGGGTGATCACCGGCCAGGTGCTGCCGCTGAAGGCCAGCGGCCACCGCTACAACGACGACGTGGACCTGCAGGGCGTCGGCTGGCAGCACGTCGAGGTCCGGGTCGACGAGCCGGTGGAGGACGTCGCCGGGCTGCGCGCCCTCGGCATCGACGCGGGCGACTTCGTGGCGTTCCTGCCGAACCCGACGATCACCCCGAGCGGATACGTCAAGTCCCGCCACCTCGACGACAAGGCGGGCGTGGCCGCCGTCCTCACCGCGCTCAAGGCGATGGTCGACGCCGGCGTACGCCCGGCGGTCACCGCGCACCTGCTGGTCACCGTGACCGAGGAGATCGGGCACGGGGCGTCGCACGGGCTCGACCCGGACGTGGCGGAGATCGTCTCGGTGGACGCGGCGGTGGTGGCGCCCGGCCAGCAGTCCCGCGAGGACGCGGCCACGCTGGCCATGGGCGACGGGGTGGGGCCGTTCGACTACCACCTGACCCGCAACCTGGCCTCGATCGCCGCCGAGCACGGGGTGGACCTGGTCCGCGACGTCTTCGAGTACTACCGCTCGGACGTGGCGGCGGCGGTGGAGGCCGGCGCGCACGCCCGGGTGGCGCTGCTCGGCTTCGGCGTGGACGCCACCCACGGCCACGAGCGCACCCACCTGGAGGGCCTGCGCCAGCTCACCCAGCTGCTCTGCCTCTACCTCCAGAGCGACCTGGTCTTCCCCGAGTGGGACGCCGAGCCGGAGGGTGACCTCGCCGACTTCCCGTCGCTGGCCGTGCAGCCGGCCAACGAGGAGGGCCCGCGCGAGGGGCCGATCGGCATCGCCGAGAACCCCTGACCGCCGGCCCGATATTCCCCGAGGCCGTGTGATCGAAATCCGTTGCCCGGGACGCGAGGGCTGGATAGCGTGGCGGTACACGGGAAAGGAGGTGGTCCAGACTTGTATAGCAATCGGACTCGTGAGGTGGCTGTCCGCTAGCCGCTGTCCTCGACAGTAAACTCGTCCGCCGCGAGGCGGGCACAGCACCATCGTCGAGACCGTGTGGCAGCGGTGCGGCGAAACCACGACAGCCACCCGACCCTCGGGGTGCCGGCCCAGTCCAGCCGGCCCGCGCGCGAGCGCGGAAGCCCCGGGGGTCGACCCTTTCCGCAGGCCGGACGGTCGGATCAGCCGGAGGACGCCGTGTCGATGCGCGAGCTGGTGGTGCTCGGGACGGCCAGCCAGGCCCCCACCCGGCAGCGCAACCACAACGGGTACGTGCTGCGCTGGGACGACGAGGTGATCCTCTTCGACCCGGGCGAGGGCAGCCAGCGGCAGCTCCTGCACACCACGGTCACCGCCACGGACCTGACCCGGATCTGCGTCACCCACTTCCACGGCGACCACTGCCTCGGCCTGCCCGGCACCATCCAGCGGCTCTCGCTGGACCGGGTGCCGCACCCGGTGGCGGTGCACTTCCCGGCGGGCGGCGCGGAGTACTTCGCGCGCCTGCGGCACGCCTCCAGCTTCCACGAGACCGCCGAGCTGCGCGTCGAGCCGATCCACGCCGACGGGCAGCGCATCGCGCTGGGCGTCGGCACGTTGGAGGGCCGCCGGCTGCGGCACCCCGTCGAGACGTACGGCTACCGGCTCGTCGAGCCCGACGGCTGCCGAATGCTGCCCGAGCGGCTGGCCGCCTACGGCATCGAAGGGCCGGCGGTCGGGCAGCTGATCCGCGCCGGGCACCTCGACGTCGGCGGGCGCCGCGTCACCCGCGAGGAGGTGAGCGTGCCCCGGCCCGGGCAGCGCTTCGCCTTCGTCATGGACACGGGCCTCTGCGACGGCGTGTACGCCCTCGCCGAGCACGCCGACCTGCTGGTCATCGAGTCGACGTTCCTCGACTCGGAGGCCGCGCTCGCCGCGGAGGTCGGCCACCTCACGGCGGGCCAGGCCGCGCGGGTGGCGGCCGAGTCGGGCGTACGCCGGCTCGTGCTCACCCACTTCTCCCAGCGGTACGCCGACCAGGCGCGCTTCGCCGACGAGGCCCGCGCGCACTTCGACGGCGACCTGGTGATCGCCGAGGACCTGACGACCGTGCAGGTCCCGCCCCGGCGGGTAGCCTCGGCCGGGTGACGGTCACCCTGCGCCCCGCCACCGTCGACGACCTGATGGCGGTGGGCGCGCTGCACCAGCGTTCCCGGATCGCCGCCTACTCGGCCTTCCTGCCGGCGGAGGCGCTGGCCGAGCCGACACCGGAGGCGATGGGCGCCTACTGGACCGAACGCTGGACGTGGGAGCGCGACGAGCACCGGATGACCGTGGTCGAGCGCGACGGCGGGCTGGCCGGGTTCAGCTACCTCGGGCCGGACGACGAGGGCGGCCCGGCGACCGGCCTGCTCAACGCCATCCACCTCGAACCGTCCGAGCGCGGCCGGGGCACCGGTCGTGCCCTCATGGTCGACGCGCTGGACGCCATGCGCGCCCGCGGCTGGTCCCGCGCGGTGCTCTGGGTGCTGCGCGACAACGCGCACGCCCGGGGCTTCTACGAGCGCGGCGGCTGGACCCCCACCGGCACCGAACGTGACGAGCACGTCGGCCCGGCGGTCGTGCCCCAGCTCCGGTACGCCCGCCGGCTCTGAGCGCCGATGTGCCCGCCGTTCGGCGCGGGCGCGGCGGCACCACGGGCCGATGCGCCTCGGTGAGCCGAGGCGGGGCGCGGCAGACACGGCGAGGGCCCTTCCCCGGTCGGGGAAGGGCCCTCGTGCGGACGTCGTGTGGTCAGCGGGCGCCGAGGTGGGCCAGCAGGTCCTGCCGGGTGAGGACGCCCTTCGGCTTGCCGTCGACCAGCACCAGGGCGGCGTCGGACTTCTCCAGCAGGCCGACCGCCTCGCTCACGGGCTGCCCGCCACCGATCATCGGCAGCGGCTCGGCCATGTGCCGCTCGATGGTGTCGTGCAGGTGCGCCTGGCCGGTGAAGAGCGCGTCGAGCAGGTCCTTCTCGGCGATCGAGCCGGCCACCTCGCCGGTCACCACGGGGGGCTCGGCCTTGAGCACCGGAAGCTGCGAGACGCCGTACTCGCGCATGTAGTCGATCGCGTCGCGGACCGTCTCGGTCGGGTGCACGTGCACCAGCTCGGGCAGGCCGCCCGGCTTGCCGGCGAGCGCGTCGGCGACCGTCGGCTCGGTGCCGGAGTTGTCCAGGAAGCCGTAGCGGGCCATCCAGGCGTCGTTGAAGATCTTGGACAGGTAGCCCTTGCCGCTGTCCGGCAGGAGCACCACGACGATGTCGTCCGGGCCGGCCTTGCGGGCCACCTCCAGGGCGGCCACCACGGCCATCCCGCAGGATCCGCCGACCAGCAGCCCCTCCTCGCGCGCCAGGCGCCGGGTCATCTCGAAGGACGCCTTGTCGGAGACCTCGATGATCTCGTCGGCGACGCCCTGGTCGTACGTCTCCGGCCAGAAGTCCTCGCCGACGCCCTCGACCAGGTAGGGCCGGCCGGTGCCGCCGGAGTAGACGGAGCCCTCCGGGTCGGCGCCGACGACCTTGACCCGGCCCTCCGAGGCCTCCTTCAGGTAGCGCCCGATGCCGGAGATGGTGCCGCCGGTGCCGACACCCGTCACGAAGTGGGTGATCTCGCCCCCGGTCTGCTCCCACAGCTCGGGGCCGGTCGTCTCGTAGTGCGAGCGCGGGTTGGCCGGGTTGCTGTACTGGTTGGGCTTCCAGGCGCCGGGGATCTCCCGGGCCAGCCGGTCCGAGACGTTGTAGTAGGAGCGCGGGTCCTCCGGGGCGACGGCCGTCGGGCAGACCACCACCTCGGCGCCGTACGCGCGCAGCACGTCCTGCTTGTCCTGGCTGACCTTGTCGGGGCAGACGAAGACGCACTTGTAGCCCCGCAGCTGCGCCACCAGCGCCAGCCCGACGCCGGTGTTGCCGCTGGTCGGCTCGACGATCGTGCCACCGGGCTGCAGGAGGCCCGCCTTCTCCGCGTCCTCCACCATGCGCAGGGCGATCCGGTCCTTCACCGAGCCGCCCGGGTTGAGGTACTCCACCTTCGCCAGCACGGTGGCCTGGATCCCGGCCGTGACGTTGCGCAGCCGTACCAGCGGGGTGTTGCCGATCAGCTCGACGACGTTGTCGTAGTACCGCACCTCGTTGTGCCCTTCTCCTCCGGCGCCGCCGGCGGCGGCCGGGCAGACGTCTTCTCGACGCCCCAGGGTACGTGGGTTCAGGACGCCACGTGCCCGGGGATCACCGAGCTGCGCCGGGCCTCCCACTCCAGGAACCGCTCGGTCTCGGCCAGCACGCTGCCGGCCAGCCAGGTCACCATCACCGCGTCGTCGGCCAGGCCGAAGATCGCCAGCGGGATCTCCGGCACCAGGTCGATCGGCGAGACGATGTACGCCGTCGCCGCGGTCATCAGGGCCAGCCGCAGGCCGCCGTCGTACTCCCCCCGGGTGGTGGCCCGGATCATCCGGGGCAGCGCGGCCAGCCGCGCCCCGAGCGACGGCCCGCCCCGCGACCCGGCCGCGAGCGCCCGGGCCAACGCGCTGAACGCCGCGCTGCGCTTCAATGTCTTCCCCATGTTCGGCCCCTCTCCACGTGCCAGGATGACGCGACCGCGCAACCGTCCCCGATCACCCGTACAGATACCCAGGACCGTCGACTTCCAGGCACCCGCGAGCCGAGACGACGACAGCGGCGTGTCGTGCCGGCGCGATAATGTCGCTGTATGGGGGTCGCAGGTTCCGTCGTCCCGGTTGGTCCGCGCTGGCAGCGCGCCCGGCAGGTCGCCCGCCTCGCGGTGATCGGCACGGGCGCCACCGCCGCGGCCGCGGTCGCGACCGGCGGCGTGCTCCTCGGACAGGCCCGGCAGGCCCGCCGCACGATCCCGATGGCCGAGGCGCCGCCCCCGCGCTGCGACGGCGTCTACGGCGCGAAGCTGCCCGGCCCGCCGCTCACCGTCGTCGTGCTCGGCGACTCGTCGGCCGCCGGCTACGGCGTGCACCGCCGTCGGGAGACGCCCGGCGCCCTGCTCGCCACCGGCCTGTCCCGCCGGCTGCAGCGCCCCGTGCGGCTGCACCGCTTCGCCGTGGTCGGCGCCATCTCGGCCGTGCTGCGCCACCAGGTGGAGGCGGCGCTGGAGTGCCGGCCCGACGTCGCGGTGATCCTCATCGGCGGCAACGACGTGACCAACCGCACGCCGTTCGCACTGGCGGTGCGCTACCTGGTCGACGCGGTCCGCACGCTGCGCGCGGCCGGCTGCGAGGTGGTCGTCGGCACGTGCCCCGACCTGGGCGCGATCCGGCCGATCCAGCCGCCGCTGCGGTGGCTGGCCCGCCGCTGGAGCCGGCAGCTCGCCGCCGCCCAGACGGTCGCCGTGGTCGAGGCCGGCGGCTGGACGGTCTCCCTCGGCGACCTGCTCGGGCCCCGGTTCACGGCGGAGCCGACCCGGATGTTCGCCTGGGACCGGTTCCACCCCTCGGCGGAGGGCTACGCGATGGCCGCCGCCGCCCTGCTGCCCACCGTGCTCTCCGCGCTCGGCGCGGGGCAGGATCGGCGTCCGGCCCTCGTGCGGGGGGAGGGCGTACGGTCGTTGCCGCAGGCCGCCCAGGAGGCGGCCCGCCACGCGGGCACCGAGGTCAGCGGCACCCGGGTCCGGGGGCGCGAACGCGGCCCCGCCGGCCGGTGGGCGCAGCTGCGCCGACGGGCCTTCTTCGGTGTCGGCGCCGTGCCGCAGCCAGGCCCCGCCGCCGACTCACCCACACTGGAGGGACTGGCATGAGCGAGCGCTTCATCCCCTCGGGGCTCGCCAACCGACTGGGCCGGGCGGCGACGCTCAGCCTCATCGCCGGCACGGTCGGCGGCGCCGCCGTCCTCGCCGGCCAGGCCTTCGCCGCCCGGCATCGCCGGTACGCCCAGCCGGAGCTGGCGCTCGCCCTGCGCGCCACGGTCGGGCGCGCCGACGCGTCGCCGCTGCGGCTGGTGCTGCTCGGCGACTCGTCCGCGCTCGGCGTCGGGGTGGGCCGCCTCGACGAGACCATCGGCGGGCAGCTGGCCAACCTGCTCGCCGAGGGCCCGAACGGCCGGCGGGTGCACCTGTCCAGCGTCGGCGTCTCCGGCTCGCGGTCGACCGACCTGGCCACCCAGGTGGCCCGGGCGCTGCTCGGCGAGCGTCCCGACGTGGCGGTGATCCTGATCGGGGCCAACGACGCCACCGCCCTGCGTCGCCCAGCGGAGGCGGCCGCCTACCTCGGGGCGGCCGTGCACCGGCTCCGCGAGGCCCGGGTCGAGGTCGTCGTCGGCACGTGCCCCGACCTCGGCGCCGTACGCGCGATCGCGCCGCCGCTGCGCAACGTGGTCGGCTGGTCGGGGCGGCGGGTGGCGCGCGCCCAGACGGCGGCGGTGCTCGACGCCGGCGGCTCCGTGGTCGACCTGGCCACCGAGACCGGTGCGGTGTTCCGGGCCGACGCCGGGACGCTGTGCCACGACGGCTACCACCCCTCCGCCGACGGCTACCGGGTCTGGGCGCACGCCCTGCTGCCGGCCGTCGCCGCCGCGGCGGCGGTCGCCTCCCGGCGCTGAGCAGCCGCCGTCGCGCCCGGGGCGGAATGGACCTCCCGGCGCCGAGTCTCCCGCCGTTGCGCCCGGGCGCGGCAGTCGCCTCCCGGCGCCGTCCGCCGGGAGGTCCATTCCCCGCGCGGGCGTGACATTTCCCGGCCGGCGGGCAGCTTCCGCCCGAAGTTACCGACGGGTTAACGTTGGTTCATGCCGACTGAGTCGTCCCGCGACGCCGTCATCGTCGCCACCGCCCGCTCCCCCATCGGCCGGGCGCACAAGGGGTCCCTGCGCGACGTCCGACCGGACGACCTCGCCGCGACCATCGTGCGGGCCGCCCTGGACAAGGTCCCGCAGCTCGACCCGACCGAGATCGACGACCTCTACCTGGGGTGCGGCCTGCCCGGCGGCGAGCAGGGCTTCAACATGGCCCGGGTGGTCGCCACCCTGATGGGGCTCGACACGCTGCCCGGCGCCACGCTCACCCGCTACTGCGCGTCCTCGTTGCAGACCACCCGGATGGCGATGCACGCGATCCGGGCCGGCGAGGGCGACGTGTTCGTCTCCGCCGGCGTCGAGATGGTCTCCCGGTACGCGCGCGGCAACTCCGACGGGCTGCCGAAGGAGGCGCAGGCGCTGGTCGGCGGCGGCTGGGAGAACCCGCGCTTCGCCGCCGCGGCCGAGCGTTCACAGGCCCGCGCCCAGGGCGGGGCCCCGGTCTGGACCGACCCCCGCGAGGCCGGCGAGCTGCCGGACATCTACCTGGCCATGGGCCAGACCGCCGAGAACCTGGCCCAGGTCTACGACGTGAGCCGCGCCGACATGGACGAATTCGGCGTACGCAGCCAGAACCTCGCCGAGAAGGCCATCGCCGACGGCTTCTGGGCCCGGGAGATCACCCCGGTGACCACGCCGAACGGCACGGTGGTCGGCACCGACGACGGCCCGCGCGCCGGGGTCACCCTGGAGGGCGTCGCCGGGCTGAAGCCGGTCTTCCGCCCCGACGGTCGCATCACCGCAGGCAACTGCTGCCCGCTGAACGACGGCGCCGCCGCCGTGGTGATCATGAGCGCCCAGCGGGCCAGGGACCTCGGGATCACGCCGCTGGCCCGGATCGTCTCCACCGGCGTCACCGCCCTCTCACCGGAGATCATGGGGCTCGGGCCGGTCGAGGCCAGCCGGCAGGCGCTCGGGCGGGCCGGGATGACCATCGACGACGTCGACCTCGTGGAGATCAACGAGGCGTTCGCCGCGCAGGTGATCCCCTCGTACCGCCAGCTCGACATCCCGCTGGAGAAGCTGAACGTCTCCGGTGGCGCGATCGCCGTCGGGCACCCGTTCGGCATGACCGGCGCCCGGATCACCGGCACCCTGCTCAACGCCCTGGACTGGCACGACAAGACGATCGGCCTGGAGACCATGTGCGTGGGCGGCGGCCAGGGCATGGCCATGGTCGTCGAGCGCCTGAGCTGAGACCCGGCCCGACCGGAGACCAGCGGTACGGCTAGAGCGAGACGCGGGCCGCCGTGCGGCTAGAGCGAGTCGCGGGTCGCCGTCACCTCGGCGGCGGCCCGCGTCAGCACCTCGGGCGGCGGCGCGGCGGCGACCAGGTCGGCGGCCACCACCCGGAGCTGGTCGGGCAGCGCCAGGTCGTTGTCGAGCCGGGGCACGGACCGGCGTGGCCCGCCCTCGACGTCGGCGGCCAGGTTGGCGATCTCCTGCACCAACCGGTGCACCAGGTCGGCACGGGACATGTTCGCGCCGGCGGCCGTGGCCGCCCAGCGTGGCTGCTGCCAGTGCCCGACCTGACGGACCAGCAACTCCACCGCCCGCTCCAACTCCCCACCGCCCACGCCACGAGTCTACGAACCACCCACCCCCACGCCCTACCTCCACCCCGCCCTGCCCCGCCGTCGCCGTCGCCGTCGCCGTCGATCATGGACTTGTGGTGGGCGGATTAGGCCGTTTGACCCTTTTCGGGGCACCACAACTGCATGATCGGCGGCGAAGGGCGGGGTGGGCGCGGGTGGGTGGGTGACGACGGCGCCCGCCCTCGCGGGTGCGGGGGCGGGCGCCGTCGGACGGGCGGGTGACGGTCAGTCGTCGCCCTGGAAGTAGCTCAGCAGGCGCAGGATCTCGATGTAGAGCCAGACCAGGCTGACCAGGATGCCGAAGGCGGCGACCCAGGAGTAGCGCTGGGGCAGGCCCATCCGGACGCCGTCCTCGACCTCCTTGAAGCTGAGCACGAAGCTCAGCGAGGCGACGACGATGCAGACCAGGCTGAACCCGATCGCCAGCGGGCTGCCGTCACGCAGGCCGGTGTTCACGCCGAAGAGCGCGAACACGAGGTTGATCAGCATGACGGCGAAGAGACCCGCCATCACGGCGATCATGCCCTTGACGAACTTCGGGGTCGCCCGGATGACCTTCGCCTTGTAGAGCATGGCCATCACGAAGAAGACACCGAACGTGGCGGTCACCGCCTGGACCACGATGCCGTCGTAGAGCGAGTTGAAGAACTTGCTGACCATGCCGACGAAGACGCCCTCGACGACGGCGTACGCGACGACCAGCGCCGGGTTCGCCATCCGGGAGAACGAGATGATCAGACCGAGGACCAGGCCGACCACCGCCGCGCCGATCCAGGCCGCGCCGAGCAGGGCGTCGGGCACCAGCACCCAGGCGGCCGCGGCGGAGATGCCGAGGATACCGAGGAGCGTGACGGTCTTGACCACCACGTCGTCGATCGACATGGTGTTGACGGTCGGCGGGGCCGCCGGGTAGCCGGCCGCCGTCGGGTACTGCTGGGGATAGCCGGGCTGTCCGTACGGCCCGGTCGGGGCGTACCCGGCGGCGCGCTCCCGCTCGGCCGCCTGGCCGAGCCGGGCGAGCACCGGGTTCGAAGTCTTCACTGTCAGGCCTCCCTCAGGGGGTCGTTGCACGTGAACGTGCAGCCTCAAGAGTAAACGCCCAGGGCAGTCCCGTGGAGATCGCCAAGCTGAGCGGAAGCTGAGAGTGCGGCGTGCCCGGGGCGGGGGTCGAACCCGCACGCCTTGCGGCAGCCGCTTTTAAGGCGGCCGTGTCTGCCGTTCCACCACCCGGGCGGGTGACACCGCGCGGGTCGACACGCGTGGTGCAGTGTCACGGTAGCGGGTCGGCGGCGACCCGGCGTACCCCGGCATCCTGGTCGCACTAGGGCCTGTGTCGAAGTCGGTCACAGCCACTCGTTGATGGACGCGAGGTGGATGGTGGCTTCGTAGCGCACAGCGAGTTTGTCGAACCG
>NZ_JBAKHL010000102.1:0-16606 GCF_036902715.1 Micromonospora sp. CPCC 205546 | reverse complement strand
ATCTGCTCCACCAACGCGATCGAGTCGCTCAACGCCCGCTACCGGCGAGCCGTGAAGGCCCGCGGCCACTTCCCCAACGAACTGGCCGCGTTGAAGTGTCTGTACCTGGTGACAAGGTCCCTGGACCCGACCGGAGCAGGCAGAACCCGATGGACGATGCGCTGGAAACCCGCGTTGAACGCCTTCGCCATCACCTTCAGCGACCGCTTCCCAGCCGCTGAAACCTACTAACCAAGATCGCCGGAAACACCGTTAGCGAGACAGCCCCCCATCACCCCCATGCCCGCCGAGAATGACCTGCTGGCCCCGACTCCGCTCGCAGGGGTGCTTGTTGGCTACGGCCGAGTCTCCACCCGTGAGCAGAATCTCGCCCGCCAGCAAGCCGCGCTGACTGCCGCCGGCTGTGCCAAGTGCTTCTTCGACAAGGCCTCCGGGAAGAACACCGACCGGCCCGAGCTGGCCAAGGTGTTCGAGTACATCCGGCCCGGCGACGTGCTCACCGTTGTCTCGCTCGACCGGCTCGGCCGCTCGCTGGAGGACCTGATCGGCATCGTCGGCCGGCTCAAGCGCCACAGCGTCGGTTTCCAGTCCCTGCACGAGAAACTCGACACCACCACCGCAGGTGGGATGTTCGTCTTCCACGTCTTTGCCGCGCTGGCCGAGTTCCTGCGGACCATCATCGTGGCCAACACCAACGAGGGCCTGGCCGCCGCTCGCGCCCGCGGGCAACGCCTCGGCCGACCGCCAGCGATGACCCCGGAAAAGGTCGCGTACGCCCTTCAGTTGCTCGCCGAGCCGAACCGCACGATGACCTCGATCGCCAAGCTGCTCGGCGTCTCGCGCAGCACCCTGTATAGCGCGCTGCCTGGCCTCGTTCCAGCCCAACGCGACGACCAGGCCGCCCTGCAAGAGCGGTGAGCAGCGGCACTGGTGCTGTACGCGGTGAGCGGGCTGCCGGAGCTGCTGGACTTTCGGCTCGGCCGTAAGGTCGCCCGCCGGTTGCTCGACGCCAGCCCGGTTGACCAGCGTTGTCGTTGGCCTCGGACTAAAGACTACGACTGGGCCAAGATCACATACTCGGCCCGCAGGTCGCCACTCTGAGTGATCGGGGCAGCGCACCCAGTTAAGTTGATATAGGTTCATGTGGCCGGGGAGTGATCCACTTCTATGGGAGGAATTTGTGCTGCGCAAGTTGAGCATGGCCATGATTCTGGCGCTGACCACCGCACTAGCGGCGCTGTCGGTTCCTGCTGCCGCGTCCGCCAGCGACAAGGCGCCGGTGGTTCCTGGGCCGGGCGTCACCTACTGAATGGAGAAGAACCCGCCCCCGCCGTCGGAGAGGGCACTCAAGGCTGCAGCCGAGATGCAGAAGTCGGTGACACCGTTCGCGAGCGGGGGCGGCTGCAAGAACACTGCGGGTGTGGGCGTCTGCGTCAGCTGGACCAACAGCACGCTGAAGGGTGACTTCTACGTTAACTCGTGGAGCGGCGTTCAGTACTACGGCACCGCTCGCCTGTACATCAACTACAACGGCGTGAACAAGTACAAGTACACCGTCGTGACGGACCACCTCGGCCACTACCCGGTCGACACGCACAGCACGTCCGGCAGCGGATACGGCTACACCCTCGTCGACACCTTCAACCAGAACGGCTCGGTGATCGGGGGCGGCAGCAGCCCGGTCCAGTACTTCCCGTGATCGCCTGACGTGAGCAGGGGGGCGGCCATCGCCCCGGCGGCCACCTCCCTGCGCGTCGACGTCTGGCCCTCGGCGCTACGACACCTGACCGGCACGGTCTACAACGGTGACGCTCAGGATCACCTCGGATCGGGCTGGCCGAACGGCGTTTCCGGCCTTCGGTACGACCTGCCAGCCGAGGAACCGGTAGGTCTGCGGTTCGAAGATGAGGTCGTACCGGTCGATGTTCCCGGCGAGGGACACGGCGGTGCCGGAGCGACCTGCCGCATCGGTCATGGTGGGAGAGGCGACCACCCCGGGGATCTTCGTCGCCGCCTCGTAGAGGGCAGCCCGTGACTGGGCGGGCAGGTAGCCGCGCCGGATCAGCTCTCCCACGTTGGCGAAGGTCTCTTCGTCGCTCGACGTGGTGCCGCCCTTCATCCGTCGCAGGTAGTTGAGCATGCTGGTGGCGTCGGTCGGCAGATTGGTCAGGTAGGCCGGGGTTGGCGTGCACGGCCGGGTGGAGTTCAGGAGGGTGCCGTCCGGCGCCCACTCTGCGGCCTGCCCATCCCGGCAGCCGGGAATCACCGTTGACTGCCGGCCGCCGGCCGGTGGGTCGCTGACCCAGATCAGGCTGTCGTGGGTGCCGTCGACGGACATCCAGGAGCGGGTAAGGGTCGTTGCGAGCTCGTCCTGCCCGACGACAGGGGCGAAGCCTTTCGTCGTGGTCAGGATGAACTGGCCGGCACGGGGGGCAGGAGTCTGGTCGTCCCGAGCGGCATCAGCGGCCTGATGAAGGATCTCCGCTGCCTGGGCACTGGCGGCGGGCGGCTCTCCGTTGATGCTGACCACCGAGCCGATAAGTAGGGCGAGCAGCCCGGTCGTGGCCGTAGCGCCGACCGTGGCGAGCTTCCAGGTCCGTGCCCGCGCCGATCGTGCGGAACCAGCAATCATGCGATTCACCTTGCCCCGCAAATGCGGGGGCGGGTCCGCCGGCTCGAGCAACGTCCTGACCTGGTCGATCATCTGCTGTTCGTTCACATCGTCTCCTCTACCGCCCGCGTCGGGTCCTCGCCGCCGAGCGCGCTGCTGACTTTGCGTCGGGCACGGTTAAGCCGTGACCTCACCGTCCCCACGGGAATGCCGATCGCGTGAGCGGTCTCCTCGTAGCTGAGCCCACCCCACGCGATGAGCAACAGGACGTCGCGATCCCTGCCGGGCAGAGCGGCTAACGCCCGGGCTAGTGGTGCCCGCAGGGCATGGGCCGCCGCGCCAGCCACCGCCCGCTCCGCCGGATCGGGTACGACCTCGACCGGGTCACACCGACCCACAGCGCGGTAGTGCGCCCGCTCTCGACGCCGATAGTGGGAGATCTCCTTGGTCAGGATCCCGAACAGCCACGGCCGGGCATCCAGCCGGGACACGTCGTAGCGCTGACGGCGCCGGAACGCGACCAAGAAGGTCTCGGACACCACGTCGTCGGCTGCGTCAGTTCCCACCCTGCCGTGGGCGTACCGGTACAGGGCCGCCGCATGCCGGTCATAGAGAACCGTAAACAGGCCATGATCCGTCAGAGATGCCCTCACATACCAGGCATCCGACTCCTGGTCGGCGACAGGCTGCTGCTCAACCAGCATGTACCGCAACCCGATCGGCTCGTCTCATCTCAGCCCGCTTCCAGACGTACTTGCTTCCTCACCCATGTATCGCCACTTAGGCCCCATCGAGTTCACGCCGTTAGGGCCTGTATCGAAGTCGGCGAGGGCTTGATCAAGAAGGCATTCCGGCCTCGCGGACCAAACTCCGGCAAGACCAACCCCTAGTCTGTCGCCATGACGGCGCGCCATGGAGTCATCGATCTGGATATGCCTGGCCCTGAGCCTGGTGACTCGGACGGGGACCGCTCCGCCGAAGCTAGGCCCGGGCGGAAGAGCGCTGCCTACCTGGTCGTTGCCTTGGTAGTCGGCTTGGCGCTCGGTGGCGTCGGCGGCGCTGAAGTGCGGAGCTATCGCGAGGAGCAGACCGAGGCCCGCACCGTCACACTGGTGGCCTTGCCAGGCTCGTCCAACAGTTGGGGGGACTTGAACGGCGTTGGGACGGTGCGACTCGACGCGCAACTGATATTGGTTAACGCCGGCCCGGCGCCCATCATCGTGCAGGTAGAGGGGGCACGGAGACCAGGCGTCCTGGTACGCGGCACAGGCCAGTCCTGGCTGGTCCGGCCGGGCGGAACAGGCTGGATCGACGTCGAGGTCACGCTCGAGTGCGCAACTGCGTTCACACCGGAGCCGCTGTCCGTCAACTTCTCCGTGCAGACAGCCGACCAGCGGATCCGACGGACAAGTTATCCCCTCGCTCTTCAGGGCGGCCCATGGCAGCGAGCGTGCGAGCCTCCACCCCGTATGGTGCCGGGTCCGATCACAGCCACTCGTTGATGGACTCCTGGATGTAGTAATCAGCGAAAACCAACGGCAACGCTGGCTCTGAGCCTTGGCGGCGCGTCAACACCGCAGGTTGCTGGTGGGCCCGGTGTGAAGTGGCGCCGGAAGTTCGCAGCTCCTCGTGGGCGTGTCGCCGTGGGGATGTGTCGCGCTCGCTCCGTACCGTTTCCTCGGCACTGCTGCAACTGAACACCCTCCACTGGCCTGGCCCACTCAACCGCCGGAGCCAACCGCGGTGCTCCGGACAATCGGGGCCCGGAAGTGGAGGGACGCGGTGAAGGAGCAGGAGCAGGAGCCGACGCGGCCGGCCCCGTACCTGGTACGGGTCTGGCGATTCGCGGGGCCGGCGCTGGAGCTGGTCGCCCTACTGGCGGCCCATCAACAGCGCGAGGGCCTTGCCGTGGCGGCGAAGGCCCTCGCAGTGCTGGGACAGATGGCGACGGTCAGTTTTGGGAGACGCGAGCGTCGCTAACGTCCACCTGGGGGCGGGAGGCTTAGGCTTCCCGCCCCTCCGTTATGCGACGCGAAATTAGAGCGCTGCATGGCACGACGGTACGACACGCCGCCTGCCTGCGTGGAGTGCAACGCCGCCAGGTCTACTCCTTCAACGAAAAATCGTAGACCTCGAGTTGGCTATTTCTCGCAGGGGTGCTGTCTTCGCCGGCCGACGCTGTAGACGCTGGCTGACGGTGCTTGAAGTTGAGCGAATCCTCGGGGTCCAGCCCCGGCAGTGCTGGCTGCCAGTCACTTCCCGCGTCAGAGCACGTCCAAAGCACCAGCAACGGCTGGATCGGTGTCGACAAGAGGGCCAGCCGCCTCCAGTACGGCTCCGTGCCGTAGTCCTTGACCTGCGACACGAACCCCTGAGCGGTACCGGACTGGTTGACCCCGCCGGTCTCGCTCGGCCGGTCCTCACCGTAACCGTCGACGTCGAGACCGACCAGGTCGGGGCAAGTTCCCGGCGGGGTCACCATCGCCCACAACCGCTCACGCTGGTCACCGTCCTCCGGCCGCCCGTCGTCAGGCGCGAGCGGCACGTTCGGCCTGTCGAGCGCCACGCACAGATCCACATCCAGCTCGTGTGTGTGGCTCGAGTAGTACACGCGCACCGCGCGGCGGTACGACCCAAACAGCTGCGGAGGCGTCACATCGAGAGCGCGCAGAGCGTCGCGCAGGTGCTGCGCCGGGAAGTTCCCAGCTACCAACCCGTTTCGGTATAGGTCCGCCGTCGGGCCGGTTAACTCGTGTAGAAGCCCGGCCTGGTTGGTCAGCAGGCGATTGACCTGCTGCGCCAGTTCTCCCCACGTCGTAATACCGCTGGTTCTGGTCGCGTGCACGGCAGCCGGAGGCAACAGCGTCTCGATGGCGGCGGGTTGCCAATGGTCGGGTCCGTCGCCGTAGTAGCACCGCTCGTCGTTCAGCCTCGTGAGGATCGCGTTCAACGCCGCGAACCACGCCGTCTTGCCACTGCCGACGGAGCTGGTCACCACGAGGCAGCGGGCCTTCGGCCACGCCTGAGCGATAGGCGTCACCTCGGCCGGGTCGTACGCATGGTGCTTCCCTTCGGTGGTGGCGGGCCCGCGGACCGTGGGCCGAGCCTGCGACGCCGTGCCCGGTGGCGTCTGGTCGGCGGGGACGGCGGTCGGCGGCCCCGCGGATGCGGACTGGCTACGCGAAGTTGCGGCTCCCGCGCTGGCGCTCCCGGATAACGGGTAAGCGCTTTCCTGATGTAAACACAGACGACCATCGATGTAAAGGCCCGCGCGTCGACCGGCCGCCCACCCGGCCCGGCCCGGGGGCCCTCCCGGGCTGGTCGGCGGGCCGTCGAGACCCCGGCCTGCGGAACCGTCGATCGGCGGCCGACCCCGAGGGGGACGACCGCCGATCGGAGCGGAATCAGCAGGCGGTGCCGTTGAGCTTCACCGTCGTGGGCGCGGCGGACGCGCCGTCGGCCGTGAAGCCGACGGTCACCGAGGCGCCCGGCGCCAGCGCCGCCGCCCAGGTCGGGGCCGCCGCCGTCACCGTGGTGCCGGACTGGGTGACCGTGGCGTTCCAGCCGCTGGCCAGGCTCACCCCGGCCGGCCAGGTCCAGGCGACCTGCCACGGGTTGACCGTCGCGGTGCCGGTGTTCGTCACCGTCAGCTCCCCCTGGAAGCCACCCTGCCACGCGTTGACCTGCCGGTACGCGGCCGTGCAGCCGCCGGTGGGCGGTGGCGTCGAGGTGGGCGTCGCCGTCGGCGTCGGTGTCGGGCCGCCCCCGCCGCCGACCGGCGGGATCAGGTACGGCTGGAGGATGGCCTGCTTGGTGGTGTTGATGCTGGTCCAGTCGTCGAGCGCGATGCCCCCGGTGTCACCCGAGTTCGGGTTCCACGACCAGTACGTGAACGACATCCCGTTCACTCCCGTGCCGGTGTAGGCCATCAGCTTCTCCAGCCACACCCGGTCCCGGGGGTCGGCCAGGGTGCTGCCGAACTCGCCCATCATGATCGGCGCGATGTTCTGCTTGTACAGGTAGCCCCAGTACCTGTCCCAGATGCCCGGCAGGTTGTCCGGGAAGTCGGGGGACTTGAACCAGTTCTGCTCGAAGACCGAGGTGGCGTACTCGTGCGGCGAGTAGACCAGGCGGTTCGGCACGTCGAGCCGGACCGGGAAGTCCTTGGCCTTCGTGAGGTTGCCGCCCCACCAGCCGCAGTCCTCGTCGTTGCTCGGATCGTTGTCCCAGACGTTGGAGAGGCCGCCGCTGGGGCAGCTCACCCCCTCCACGAAGATCAGCCAGTTCGGCTGCACCGACAGGATCGCGTTGCCGGCCCGCTCGGCGGCCAGCCGCCAGTCCCGGGCCGGATCGCCGCAGCCCCAGCACGCGCCGGTGGCCGCCGGGTTGGTCCCCTCGGCGTGCGGCTCGTTGTGCAGGTCCGCCCCGATCACGGTGGTGTTGCCGGCGTACCGCTGGGCGAGCATCTTCCAGTCGTCGATCCAGGTCGCCTCGGAGACCGTGGAGGTGTACCAGAGCGGGGACTGGCCGGCCGACGTCGGCCGGTGCCGGTCCAGGATGACCCGCATCCCCTTGCTCCCGGCGTAGTCGACGACCTTGTCGAGGATCTGCAACGGGGAGAGCCCGACCAGGTCCGGGTTGACGAAGTCGTTGATGCCGCTGGCCGTCGCCCCGGGCTTCAGCGCGTCGTTCGAGTACGGCACACGCAGCGTGTTGTAGCCGAGGCTGGCCATCTTGTCGAGCTGTCCCCGCCACGGGTTGGTGGACCACAGCCCGTGGAAGGTCTTGTTGTCGGTCTCCATGCCGAACCAGTTGATGCCGGTGATGCGTACCGTCGCGCCGGTGCCGTCGACGATCCGGTTGCCGTCGGTGTGCAGGTAGCCGGTCCCCGTGCCGGCCGGGGCGGCGACGGCCGGGGCGGTGCTGACGGCGGCGGCGACGAGGACGCCGGCCGCGGCGGTGGCGAGCGCGGTGATCGCGCCGCCGAGGGCGCTGCGTCGGTGCATGCGAGCTCCACTTCGAACTGCCCACGCCGCCGCCACGGGGCGGCGCGGGCGGGAACCGGGCGACGACCGTCGGGCTGCCCTCAGCGGTACGCGGACAGGGCGCGACGGGACGTGCCACGCGGGACGTGGCCGCTCGCGGGATCACCGGCACCCCCCGACGACGCGGTGTGCGCCGCCGGTGCCCTCGCGCCGGTGCCGGACCTGGCTCCGCCGCTCATTCTGATCAGCCCGTTCCGACGCGTCAACCGTCCCCGCCTCGGGGGCCGCCGCAGGTGGCGCGGCACCGCCGCCCCCGGGACGGCCGGGGGCCGGACGGGCGGAAGCCCCCGGCCCGTGTGGACCGGGGGCTTCCCGCGTGGTTCGGTGGGCGGCGGCTGCCTGGCGCCCGGCTCAGCCGGCCTGCTCGGCGAGCTGGAGGAACTGCCGCTTCGAGGCCAGCGCCTGCTCGGCCTCCTTGACGCGTCGGGCGTCCCCGGCCGCCTGGGCCCGGGCCAGCCGCTCCTCGGCCTCGGCGACCTGCGAGCGCATCTGGGCGAGCAGGGGGTTGTCCTCCTTGGTGGTGCGACGCCACGCGGAGTCCATCACCTCGCGGACCTTCTCGTCCACGGCGCGCAGCCGGCGCTCCAACCCGGCCGCCGCCTCGCGGGGCACCCGGCCGGCCTCGTGCCACTGGGCCTGGATCTCCCGCAGCTTGGCCTGCGCGCCCTTCGGGTCGCCGTTGACGTCCAGCGCCTCGGCCTCGGCGAGCAGCGCCTGCTTGCGCTCCAGGTTGCCCCGCTGCTCGTTGTCCCGGGCGGAGAAGACCTCGCTGCGCCGGGTGAAGAACTCGTCCTGCGCGCCCCGGAACCGTTCCCAGAGCTTCTGCTCCGACTCCTTGGAGGCCCGCGGAGCGGCCTTCCACTGGTTCATCAGCTCCTTGAGCTGGTTGGCGGTGGCCGCCCAGTCGGTGGAGTCCTTGAGCTTCTCGGCCTCGGCGACCAGCTCCTCCTTGACCGTCTGCGCCTGCTTGCGCTGCGCGTCGAGGGAGGCGAAGTGGGCGCCCCGGCGGCGGGTGAAGCCGTCGCGGGCGGCGGCGAAGCGCTTCCACAGCTCGCCGTCGGTCTTCTTGTCGACCCCGCGGATGGTCTTCCACTCGTCGAGGATCTCCTTGAGCCGGTCCCCGGCGGTCTTCCAGCCGGTCGACTCGGCGGCCAGCTTCTCCGCCTCCTCCACCAGGGCCTGCTTGCGGGCGAGCGCCTCGCCGCGGGCGGCCTCCCGGGCGGCCTTGGCCTCGCCGGCCTTCTCCTCGGCGACCGTGGCGAGGCGGTCCAGCCGGGCGGCCAGCGCGTCGATGTCGCCGACGACGTGCGCCTCGGCCAGCGACGCGCGGATCCGCCGGATGGTCGTCAGTGAATGGCCGGCGTCGGCGGCACCCGAGTTGAGCCGGGCCTCCGTCAGGTTGACCTCGGTGACCAGGTCGTCGAAGCGGCGGGCGAAGTGGGCCAGCCCCTCCTCGGGCGCTCCCGCCTGCCAGGATCCGACCACCCGCTCGCCGTCGGCGGTCTTGACGTACACGGTGCCGTCCGCGTCCACCCGTCCGAAGGCAGTCCAGTCGCTCATGTGCCCATCCTCGTTCTCCCGGCGTCGGGGAGCAGTCCCGCGATCGCCGCCACGGCGCAGCAAAGTTTCCCCCGGCATTGTCACAGGTGCGACCCCGTTCCCGTCGAGCGCCTATCGCCGACCGTGACCATACGGTGTCCTAGCGCCCGCGTACGCGCTTGCCGGGGGGAGTGTCGGATTCCGGCTCCGGCCTGCGGCGCCCCGTACGCGGCATCGGACGTGGCGCGCGTCCTCGGGGGCCGGGTGCGCGGCGCCGGGCGCTGGCGGGCCGATACCGTTGCCTGGTGCCCCTGGTCGCCGCCGCCGTCTGCCCCCACCCGCCGCTGATCGTCCCCGAGCTGGCCGGTGCCGCCGCGCCCGAGCTGGACGAGCTCCGGGCCGCCTGCGACGCCGCGGTCGCCGGGTTGCTCGCCGCCGACCCCGAGGTGGTCGTCCTCGTCGGCGGCGGGCCGGAGACCACCCGCTTCAACGCGGCCGACCACGGCTCGCTGCGCCAGTACGGCCTCGACCGGCACGTGCGGCTGTGGAAGGTGAACTGCGCCGGCGGCGACCGGCTGCCGCTGAGCCTGACCGTCGGCGCGTGGCTGCTCGGGCGCTCCCGCACCGAGCTGCCCCGGCTGGCCCGCTCCGTCGCGGCCGACGCCTCCCCGGCGCAGTGCGCCGAGATGGGGGCGGCGCTCGGCGCGGCGACGGAGCCGCGTACCGCGCTGCTGGTGACGGGGGACGGGTCGGCCTGCCGGGGCCCCAAGTCGCCCGGCTACGACGACCCGCGCGCCGAGGCGTACGACGACGGGGTCGCCCGCGCCCTGGCCGACGCGGACGCCGAGGCCCTGCTCGACCTGGACCCGGCCCTGTCGGCGCAGCTGAAGGCCGCCGGTCGCGCGCCCTGGCAGGTGCTGGCCGGCGCGGTGCGTGCGACGGGCGGCGACTGGCGTGGCGAGCTGCGCCACTACTCGGCGCCCTACGGCGTCGCCTACCTCGTCTCCTCCTGGACGCCGGCGTGAGCACCCGTCCGCCCGCCGGGACGGTCGTCGCCGTGGTCGGGCCGACGGCGGCCGGCAAGTCGGCGCTGAGCATCGCCCTCGCGCACGCCCTCGGCGGCGAGGTGGTCAACGCCGACTCGATGCAGCTCTACCGGGGCATGGACGTCGGCACCGCCAAGCTCACCCCGGCGGAGCGCGAGGGGGTGCCGCACCACCTGCTGGACATCTGGGACGTCACCGAGCCGGCGAGCGTCGCGGAGTACCAGCGGCTGGCCCGCGCCGCCGTCGACGACATCCTGGCCCGGGGTCGCGTGCCGCTGCTGGTGGGCGGCTCCGGCCTCTACGTGCGGGCGGTGCTGGAGCGCTTCGAGTTCCCCGGCACCGATCCGCAGGTGCGCGAGCGGCTGGAACGGGAGCTGGCCGAGGTCGGCCCCGCGCCCCTGTACGCCCGGCTGCGCGAGGCCGACCCGGCCGCCGCGGCGGGGATCCTGCCCGGCAACGGCCGGCGGATCGTGCGCGCCCTGGAGGTCATCGAGCTGACCGGGGCGCCGTTCACCGCCGCGCTGCCCGCACCGACCCCCTACTACCCGTCGGTGCAGCTCGGAGTGGACCTGGACACCGCCCTGCTGGACGAGCGGATCGCCCTGCGGGTGGACCGGATGTGGGCCGACGGGCTGGTCGCCGAGACCCGCGGGCTCGTCGGGCGCGGCCTGCCCGAGGGCCGTACGGCCAGCCGCGCGCTCGGCTACCAGCAGGTGCTGCGCTTCCTCGCCGGGGAACTGACCGAGGCCGAGGCGCACGACGAGACCGTCCGGGCCACCCGGCGCTTCGTCCGGCGGCAGCGCTCCTGGTTCCGCCGCGACCCGCGCGTGCACTGGCTGGACTCGGCCGCGCCGGACCTGATCCCGGCCGCCCTGAGCCTGCTTCCCGCCGTTGCGCGATGATGGGGACGTGCAGTTCACCAAGGGCCACGGCACCGGCAACGACTTCGTCATCCTGCCCGATCCGGACAACCGGCTCGACCTGACACCGGGGCTGGTCGCGGCCCTCTGTGACCGGCGGCGCGGCCTCGGCGGCGACGGCGTACTGCGGGCGGTCCGGGCGGCCGCCCATCCGGAGGGCGTCGAACTGGCCGGCGAGGCCGAGTGGTTCATGGACTACTGGAACGCCGACGGGTCGTTCGCCGAGATGTGCGGCAACGGCGCGCGGGTCTTCGTCCGCTACCTGGTCGCCAGCGGGCTGGCCGAGCCGGAGGACGGGGCGCTGTCGGTGGCGACCCGGGCCGGCGTCGTGCGCGCGCTGGTCACGGCCGACGCCGTCGCCGTCGAGATGCGCCGCCCCCGGCTGTACGACACGGCGACCGCCACCCTCGGCGGGCTGACCCTGCCCGGCACGGCGGTGGACGTGGGCAACCCGCACCTCGTCTGCGCGCTGCCGGCCGGGCTGGAGTTGACCGCGCTCGACCTCACCCGGGCCCCCGACGTCGACGCGGCGGTCTTCCCGGCCGGCGTCAACGTGGAGTTCACGGCGCCGGGCGAGCCCGTCGACGGCACCGACGGCCACGTGCTGATGCGCGTGTACGAGCGCGGCTCCGCCGAGACGCTCTCCTGCGGCACGGGCGCCTGCGCGGTTGCCGCGGTGGCGCTGCGCGACGCCGGCCGGGACACCGGCGTGCTGGCGGTCGACGTCCCGGGCGGACGCCTGTCGGTCACGGTGACGGAGGGCTCCTGCTGGCTGGCCGGCCCGGCCACCCTGGTCGCCACCGGCACCGTAGACCCCACCACCCTCACCACCCCCTAACCCACCGCACCCCGGCCCCCGGCCCTCCCCCGCCCCGGGCGGGGGTTGGGCGGGGCGGGCGGATGGGGCGGGTGGGGTGTTGTGAGGGCGGGGCGTGGGTCAGGGGGTGGCGGTGGCCTTGGCGGCGAGTTCGGGGAGGTCGGTCGGGCCCGGGTCGGCGGCGGGGGGCGGGGTCGGGTTCTGGGCGGCGGCGCGGACCGCCGCGGCGACCGCGGGGGAGACCCGGGAGTCGAAGACGCTGGGCACGATCACCGTCGGGTTGATCTTGTCTTCGCCGACCACGTCCGCGATGGCGCGGGCCGCCGCGATCGCCATCTCCTCGGTGAACTCCTCGGCGTGCGCGTCCAGCATGCCCCGGAAGACGCCGGGGAAGGCGAGCACGTTGTTGATCTGGTTCGGCTGGTCGGAGCGGCCGGTGGCGACCACGGCGGCGTGCTTGCGCGCCTCGCGCGGGTCGACCTCCGGGTCGGGGTTCGCCAGCGCGAAGACGATCGAGTCCTTGGCCATCGTGGCGATGTCGTCGCCGGTGAGCAGGTTCGGCGCGCTCACCCCGATGAAGACGTCGGCGCCGCGTACCGCCCCGGCCAGGTCGCCGGAGTAGTTCTCCTTGTTGGTGTTCTCGGCCAGCCACTGCCACGCCGGGTTGAGCCCGCTCTGGCCGCGGTGCAGGGCACCCTGGCGGTCGGACGCGATGATGTCGCCGACGCCCTGCCGCAGCAGCAGCTTCATGATCGCGGTCCCGGCCGCACCGGCGCCGGAGACCACGACCCGGACGTCCGCGAGCTGCTTGCCCACGACGCGCAGCGCGTTGGTCAACGCGGCCAGTACGCAGATCGCGGTGCCGTGCTGGTCGTCGTGGAAGACCGGGATGTCCAGCGCCTCGCGCAGCCGCGCCTCGATCTCGAAGCAGCGCGGCGCGGCGATGTCCTCCAGGTTGATCCCGCCGTACGCGGGGGCGATCGCCTTGACGATCTGCACGATCTCGTCGGTGTCCTGGGTGTCGAGCACCACGGGCCAGGCGTCCACCCCGCCGAAGCGCTTGAACAGCGCCGCCTTGCCCTCCATCACCGGCAGCGACGCGGCCGGCCCGAGGTTGCCCAGGCCCAGCACGGCGGAGCCGTCGCTGACCACGGCGACGGTGTTGCGCTTGATGGTCAGGCGGCGGGCGTCGGCCGGGTTCTCGGCGATGGCCTGGCACACCCGCGCCACCCCCGGCGTGTACGCCCGGGACAGCTCGTCACGGTTGCGCAGCGCCACCTTCGAGCTGACCTCGATCTTGCCGCCCAGGTGCAGCAGGAAGGTCCGGTCGGACACCTTGCGCACGTCCACCCCGTCGAGCGCCGTCAACGCGTCGACCACCTGGTCGGCGTGGCTGGCGTCGGCGGTGTCGCAGGTCAGGTCGACGAGCACGTGGGTCGGGTCCGAGTCCACCACGTCGAGCGCGGTGACGATCGCCCCGGCCTCACCCACGGAGGTGGTGAGCCGGCCGATCGAGGACGCGTCCGCCGGTACGGCGATCCGTATCGTGATCGAGAATCCGGCACTTGGAAGTCGGGTGATGGCCACGGGATCCCTCCGTCGACGCTGAACGGCTCGCCCCGCATTTCTACTCGCCCCGGCCGCCCCCTTTGCCATCCGCCCCCGCTTTTGTGGCCTTTCCCTGCGGGCATATAGCGGGTGCGTTCGGCGTTGGCACATGTCAGGATTGCTCGGTACGTGACAGAACGGACAGGAGACCGGCTTGCACAACCAGGAGACCCTACTTCCCTACGAGGACGACGAGCTCGACGCCACCACCGGTGAGTTCGAGCTGTCGGAGCGGCAGGCGCTGCGGCGGGTCCCCGGCCTCTCCACCGAGCTCGCGGACATCACCGAGGTCGAATACCGCCAGCTGCGCCTGGAGCGCGTCGTCCTCGTCGGTGTCTGGACCGAGGGCTCGCAGAGCGACGCCGAGAACTCCCTCACCGAGCTGGCCGCGCTGGCGGAGACCGCCGGTTCGCAGGTGCTCGAGGGGCTGATCCAGCGGCGTACCCGTCCCGACCCCGCCACCTACGTCGGTCGGGGCAAGGTCGACGACCTCGGTTCGGTCGTGCTCTCCACGGGCGCCGACACGGTGATCTGCGACGGTGAGCTGTCGCCGTCGCAGCTGCGCAACCTGGAGCAGCGCACCAAGGTCAAGGTGGTCGACCGCACCGCGCTGATCCTCGACATCTTCGCCCAGCACGCCAAGAGCAGGGAGGGCAAGGCGCAGGTCGAGCTCGCCCAGCTCGAATACCTGCTGCCGCGCCTGCGCGGTTGGGGTGAGACCCTCTCGCGGCAGACCGGTGGTAGCGGTCGCGGCGGCGGCGCCGGCGGCGGCGTGGGTCTGCGCGGTCCCGGTGAGACGAAGCTGGAGACCGACCGGCGCCGGATCCGCCACCGCATCGCCCGGCTGCGCCGGGAGATCAAGGGCATGCGGACCGTACGCCAGACCAAGCGCGCCCGACGTTCCCGCAACGCCGTGCCGGCCGTGGCCATCGCCGGCTACACCAACGCCGGCAAGTCGAGCCTGCTCAACCGGCTGACCGGGGCGGGCGTGCTGGTGGAGAACGCACTCTTCGCCACCCTCGACCCGACCACCCGCAAGGCCACCACGGCCGACGGGCGGCTCTACACCCTCTCCGACACGGTCGGGTTCGTCCGGCACCTGCCGCACCAGATCGTCGAGGCGTTCCGCTCGACCCTGGAGGAGGTCGCCGAGGCCGACCTGGTGGTGCACGTCGTCGACGGCACCCACCCGGACCCGGAGGAGCAGGTCCGGGCGGTCCACGAGGTGCTCGGCGAGGTGGGCGCCGACCGGCTGCCCGAGCTGCTGGTGGTCAACAAGACGGACGCGGCCGACGAGGAGACGCTGCTGCGGCTCAAGCGGCTCTGGCCGGAGGCGGTCTTCGTCTCCGCGCACACGGGTCGCGGGATCGACGGGCTGCGCGAGGCCGTCGAGGCGCGGCTGCCCCGCCCGGCCGTGGAGGTCCGCGCGGTGCTGCCGTACGACCGGGGCGACCTGGTGGCGCGGGTGCACCGCCAGGGCGAGGTGCTGAGCACCTCCCACCTGCCGGAGGGCACCCTGGTGCACGTCCGGGTCGGTGCGGCGCTCGCCGCCGAGCTGGCGCCGTTCCGGGCCGGGGTGGACGAGGCGGTCGCGGGCGGGCGGTGACGCCCTCCCGGCGTCACGCGTCGGGATCTCCCGGCGTGCGACACTGATTCAATGCGCCGCGCTGTTTCTTCGGTCACGGTCGCTCTCGGCTTGCTGGGGGCGACCGTGGCGTGTACCGGGGTCGCCCTGGCTGCGGCACCGGCCTCGGCCTCGGCCGCGTCCTCGCTCGCGGCAGCTCCCGGCAAGAAGCGGTGCACGGTCACCGACGAGCGGCTGCGGGAGCTGTCGGGCCTGGTGGCCACCAGGAGCGGCTACATCGTGATCAACGACGGCACCGAGGTGGAGAGCCGCAAGCGGGTCTTCTTCCTCGACGCCAAGTGCGCGATCTCGAAGGAGCCGGTCCGCTACTCGGGGCAGGGGCCGTTCGACACCGAGGACCTGGCGCTCTCGCCGAACGGCCAGACCCTGTGGATCGCCGACACCGGTGACAACGTCACCAGCCGCGAGCGGCGCACGCGGGTGGCGCTGTGGAGCATGCCGGTCAGCGGGTCCAAGCGGCCGGTGCTGCACCGCCTCTCCTACCCGGAGGGCAAGCCGCACGACGCCGAGGCGCTGCTGATCGGCGACGACGGCAACCCGTTGATCATCACCAAGGTGATGTCCGGCAAGGCCCAGATCTTCACCCCCGCAGAGAAGATGAAGAGCGGGGACACGCCGCCCGTACCGATGAAGAAGGTCGGCGAGATCAGCCTGCCGGAGACCGACACGGACAACCGGCTCGGCGCCCCCGGCCGCGTGGCGATCACCGGCGCGGCCCGGTCCCCCGACGGCTCCCGGGTGGTGGTGCGCACCTACGCCGACGCCTTCGAGTACGACGTGACCGACGGGAACGTCGTGGCGGCCCTGACCGGCGGCAAGCCCCGGGTGACGGCGCTCGCCGATCCGTTCGGTGAGGCGATCACCTACAGCCCCGACGGCAAGACCTTCCTGACCGTCTCGGACGGCGGCCAGCTCGACGAGGACGCCCCGATCGACATCCTCGGCTACACACCCTCCACTGAGGGCGCCAAGGCGGTGGCCGGCGGGGGTGACGCGCCGAAGAAGGCCGGCCAGTCCTGGGTCGACGGCCTGAGCCTGAGCGACATCACATACCTGATCGCGGCCGTGGGGGTGATCGGCGCGCTGATGGTGGCCGCCGGTGTCTTCGGCATCCTCCGGGCCCGGCGCAAGCCGGCTCCGCCCCGCGGCGACGACGGTCCGGACCGCGACGAGGCCCCTGCCGACGATCGGCCTGAGCCTGCGGGCGACGGCTTCCTCCCGCCGGGCGACCGGGGGCGGGGCGGCGTCTACGGCGGTGGACCCGCGCCCGGGGTGTACGGCGGCCCGGCCGGTGGCGGGCGCGGCGGTCCCGCGCCGGCCGGCGGCGGGGGCCGTGGCGGCGCCCGCCCGGCTGGCGGCGGTGTCTACGGTGGCG
>NZ_JBAKHL010000101.1:0-16712 GCF_036902715.1 Micromonospora sp. CPCC 205546 | reverse complement strand
CGTCGTTGAGGTTGCCCTGGGTGAAGGCGACGATGTCGTCCTTGCCGTCGCCGGTGAAGTCAGTCGGCGACCCCGCCAGATAACGACCACCGGACCCGCCACCGGCGTTGACCAGGGAGACGTAGTGGTTCCAGTTCCAGTGGGGACCGGGGTCGGTGTGGTCGTTGCCCGGCATCTCGTGGTGGCCCTTGATCGCGGTGCGGTTCTTCGGCAGGCCGTACTTGTCGCACAGGTAGCGGGTCAGCGCCGCCGACGAGCGGTACATGCTCTCGGTGAACCAGCTCGGGTTGTCGACGTAGCCCTCGTGCTCGATGCCCACGGAGTACGGGTTGGCCGAGCGCGCGTGGTACGCGGTGTCGCCCTCGCGCACCATCTGGGTGATCTCGCCGTTGCTCGACTTCACCACGTAGTGCGCGCTCACCCCCGCCGACGGGTTCTGGAACCAGCTGATCGTGCCGGCGTACGAGCCCTGGGTCACGTGCACCACCACCGTGGTGATCCGCGCGGAGCGGCCCGCCGCGTAGTTGCCGCCGTACGCCGAGATCCAGCGGGCGGGCGCGTACTCGGGCACCGCCGCGGCGAGGGCGGCCGGTGCGGCCGTGCCGGCGGGGGCGACGCGGGCGTAGCGGCCGAGTTCCGGCCGCACCCGTTGGGGCGCCACCCGTACGGAGGCGGTGGTGACGCCGTCGCGGAGCAGGTCGTAGACGTGGTCGGCGTACAGCCGTGCGGTGGCGTCGTCGGCGGCGTGCGCGTACCGGGCGACCACCGGGTACCAGGCGGCGACGCGGTCCCGGTCGGCGGCCGTGAGCCGCTCGGCGTCGGCGAGGTCCCGCAGCAGGGCCGCGCCGCCCCTGATGTTGGCCGGGGTCTGCGACTTGAGGGCGGTCACCGGCTGCCCGGTCAGTTCGGCCGCCCGCTCCAGGCTGCGCTGGCGGGGGTTGCTGACCAGGTGCATGACGCCGTAGCCGTTGGCCTGGCTGGGCTGCCCCTCGTGCCCGTCGAGCCGGGTCTCGCCGTAGCCGACGGCGACCAGCAGGTCCCTGGGCACGTCGAACTCGCCGGCCGCCCGGGTGAAGGCCGCCTCCAGCGGGCTGGCCGGCGCGGCGGTGGCCGGCGCGACGGGGCTCAGTAGCGCCGCCGCGAGGGCGGCCGTGGCGCCCGCGCGCCAGGAGAGTCTGCTGGGTCTCATGGTGGTCTCCCGTCCGCGGGTCACAGGGTGGTCTCGCCGTTGAGGCCGAAGTAGTCGTGCCACTTGGCGCCGGCGCCGAAGGCGGTGCCGGTGGAGAGTCCGACGTAGACGTCGTTGGTGGCGCCCTTGGTGAAGACGACGATGTCGTCCCTGCCGTCGCCGTTGACGTCGGCGAGGTAGGGGAACTCGCCGCCGAGGCAGAAGAAGTCGTTCCACTTGACGGTGGTGCCGGCGAACGACGTGCCGGTGGAGATGGCGGCGTAGACGTCGGCGTTGGCGTCGCAGGTGAAGGTGACGATGTCGTCGCGCCCGTCGCCGTCGATGTCGCCGACGCGGGGCAGCTCGGCGCCGACGGCGAACAGGTCGTGCCACTTCTGCGGCGCGCCGAAGGCGGCGCCGGTGGAGCGGGCGACGATGACGTCCGAGGCGGTGTGGGGGCCCTGGGTGAAGGTGATGATGTCGTCGCGGCCGTCGCCGTCGACGTCGCCGAGGGCCGGGTACTCGCCGGTGATGGAGAAGTACTCGTGCCACTTCACCGCCGTGCCCGCGAACGACGACCCGGTGGACAGCGCCACGTAGACGTCGCCGGCGGCGTTGTGGGTGAAGGCGACGATGTCGGCGCGCCCGTCGCCGTTGACGTCGCCGACCGCGCCGATCTCCGCGCCGGGGGCGAACCAGTCGTGCCACTTCTGGCCGGCGCCGAAGCTGGTGCCGTTCGACAGCGCCACGTAGACGTCCGCGGTGTTGCCGTGCGCGAAGGTGACGACGTCGTCCCTGCCGTCGCCGTCGACGTCGCCGGTCGAGGCCGTCTCGCCGCCGATGGAGAAGAAGTCGTTCCACTTCGCCGAGGTCCCGGCGAAGCCGGCGCCCGTGGAGGTGCCGACGTAGACGTCGGCGAGGGCGTTCTGGGTGAAGGCGACGATGTCGTCGCGTCCGTCGCCGCTGACGTCGGTGGCGGATCCGCCGGCGATGGCGTGCGTACGCGCCGCCTCGTTGAGCAGGGCCCGTGCCTTGGTCGCCACCTGGTCGTAGCGGTCGGGGAAGCCGGAGCGCTGCACGCACTGGGCGACCTGGCCGGCGGTGTAGCGGGGGTTGTTCCGGTCGCAGACGATCGCGCGGGTGACGTACTGGGTGGTGGCGTAGACCGGGTCCATGATCTGCTCCGGCGTGCCCCAGCCGTAGTCCCACCGTTGCTGGAACACCCCGAGTGAGGACTTGTCGCCGCACGGCAGGTTGTTCATGTGCGACTCGACCCAGCCGGCCTCGAACGCGGAGAGCATGACCTTGTCGTTGACGTCGTGGGCGCGCGCGACCCGGTAGACGATCACGGTGATCGCGGGGTCGTGGTGGGCGGGGACGGAGGAACAGGCCAGCGTGCCGATCGGGACGTCGGCCTGGGCCGGCGCGGTCGCCACGACCGACGCCAGCGCGGTGCAGAGGCCGACCAGCAGGGCGAGGGGGGTACGTCTCACGATGCTCCTCTGAGGGGTGTCAGCGGTGCGGCGAGCGGGTCCGCCACGGGGTGCGCTGCCGCCAGGGAGGGCCGTCGGGGCTGACGGATGCGCCGCCGCGTCGACACCTCCTCGTCGGTGGGAAATCGATTGCCGAGGAGTATCGTCAGGACCCCGACGGCTGTCAATGCGTCCTGGAATCTTCCTTCGGCAACTGAGCGGCGACGGTAAAGTATTGACATCCCGCGATGTCCCCCGGTTAACTGCCGAGCAATCGATTTCCCGCGGCTCCGACGGTGATCCTGGAGGGACATCCATGAAGCCCCACGTACGCCGCTGGCTGGCTCTCGCCGCGGCGCTGGCGACCATGATCCCCCCGGTGGCGGCGCACGCCGCCGAGCCCGCCTCGGCCCCGCGCGGCGCCGGGGCGCTCGCCGTGGCCGACGACAAGGGCCCGGTCGGCTGGGACGTGTACCGCCGCCTCGACCGGCTGCCCGAGCTGGCCGCCGGCAGCCGCACCCGGCAGTTCTCCAGCTTCGCCCGCGACGGCTCGAACGACGACGGCTTCGTCGGCACCTACTCGTGCCTGCGGCAGTCCGGCGGCTGCGTCATCGCCGAGGACAGCGGGGCCGGCGAGGTGCAGTCGATCTGGTTCACCCGCGACGACGGCAACGTCAGCGCCACCGGCTGGATCCGCGTCGAGCTCGACGGCGTCACGGTCGTCGACACCAGCCTCCAGCGCCTCGTCGACGGCGGTCTCGGAAGCCCGTTCGTCTGGCCGCTGGTCACCAACGCCGACCAGACCTCCGGCGGGGTCACCGTCAAGGTCCCCATGCCCTACCGCGAGTCCATGCGGATCACCACCCAGTTCAACCCGCTGTTCCACCACGTCACCTACCGCACGTTCGCCGATTCGGTCGGGGTGTCCAGGTTCGACCCCGCCGACCCCGCCACCGACGTGGTCGAGAAGCTGCGCGCCGCCGGGCAGCGCGACCCGAAGCCGAGCCAGCCCGGCGCGAGCACCAGGACCGCCCGCGTCGACGTCCCGGCGGGCGGGCAGTCGACGCTCGCCACGCTCACCGGTCCCGCCGCCGTCACCGCGCTGCGGCTGCGCCTGCCCGACGCCGCCGCCACCGCCTCGACGCTGTCGGGCCTGCGGCTGCGGATCACCTTCGACGGGCGCGCCACGGTCGACAGCCCGGTGGGCGAGTTCTTCGGCGCCGGCCTCGGCGAGCGCTCCGTACGCTCGCTGATGTTCGCCATGGACTCCGCGCCGGGCGGCTGGTACAGCGCCTGGTGGCCGATGCCGTTCCGCTCCGCCGCGACGGTGTCGCTCGCCAACACCACCGGCGCCCCCGTCACCGGCGTCCAGGCGGAGCTGACCACCGCGCCGGGCGCCGCCTGGACCGGCGCGCTCGCCGCCGACGGCGCCGCCGGCTACTTCACCACCCGGTCGCGCCGCGCCGAGACCGTGGGCGGCAACGACTGGATCGTCGCCGAGCAGGCCGGCCGGGGACGCTTCGTCGGGGTGTCCCAGACCGCCCGCGGGCACATCGTCGGCGGCAACACCCGCAACTACCTGGAGGGCGACGAGCGCATCCACGTCGACGGCTCGCCCACGCCGCAGATCCACGGCACCGGCACGGAGGACTTCTACGAGTCCGGCTGGTACTTCAACCGCGGCGAGTACAGCGGCGTCTTCACCGGCAACACCGCCCACCTGTTGCGCACCGGCGGCTGCGCCGACGAGTGCGACGCCATGTACCGGCTGATGATCGGCGACGCGGTGCCCTACGCCACGGCGCTGCGCTTCGGCATCGAGCACGGCCCGGCCAACGACATGCCGGCCGACTACGCCTCGACCGCCTTCCTCTACACCCAGCCGACCGTCGCCCTGCGCCGCACCGACACGCTGGTCACCGGCGACGCCGCCAGCCGCTCCGGGCACGCGTACACCGACGCCGGGACCCAGTACCCGCTGACCGCCCCCTACGAGGGCGACGACGACAACGTCGCCGTCACCGGCCAGGTCCGCGCCAGCGGCGGCGCCGTCAGCTTCCGGCTCGCCGTCGACCCCGCCAACCAGGGCGTACGGCTGCGCCGGCACGGCGACCAGGCCGGCGCGTACCAGCAGGTCGCCGTGTCGGTCGACGGCCGGCCGGCCGGCGTGTGGCGGCAACCGCTGGGCAACGACCGGCAGCGCTGGCTGGCCGACGAGTTCGTCCTCCCGGCCGCCCTGACCGCCGGCCGGTCGACGGTCACGCTCACCCTGACCCCGACCGCCGGCACCCCGGCCTGGACGGCGGCCCGCTACGAGGCCGACAGCATGGTCGCCCCGTTCCCCGACACCACCGCGCCGGGCGCGGTCGCCGGCCTGGGCCTGGCCGGCGGCCGGGTGCACGCCGTCGGCCTGTCCTGGTCGGCGTCGCCGGACGACGTGGGTGTCGCCGGCTACCGGGTCTACGCCTCGCGCAACCCCGGCGTGGCGATCACCCCGGCCAACCTGGTCGGCACGACCCGCGCGACCGCCTTCCGGCACGGCCCGCTGCCGGCCGGACAGACCCGCCACTACCGGGTCGTCGCGGTCGACGGCACCGGCAACACCTCCGCGCCCTCGACCGAGGTGTCGGCCACCACCCGCACCCGCAACACCAGCGACGCCAACGGCGACCGCCGCGACGACGCCGTCGCGTTCACCCGGGGCGCCACCGCCGACGTGAGCACGTCCCTGTCGGACGGCACCCGGTTCGTGCCGGACGGCCGGAGGTGGAACGACTTCTTCGCCGTCGGCGAGGAGATCCCGCTCACCGGCGACGTCGACGGCGACGGGCGCGCGGACATCATCACGTTCACCCGTGGCGACAGCGCCGACGTCTACGTGGGGCTGTCCACCGGCACGACGTACGCCGCCGGGGTCAAGTGGCACGACTTCTTCGCCACCGGCACGGAGATCCCCGCCATCGGCGACGTGAACGGCGACGGGCGCGCGGACATCATCACCTTCACCCGGGGCGCGGCGGGCGACGTGTACGTGGCGCTGTCGACCGGCAGCGGCTTCGGCCCGGGCGTCAAGTGGCACGACCACTTCGCCCTCGGCGACGAGCTGCCGGCGGTCGGCGACGTCGACGGCGACGGTCGCGACGACATCGTGACGTTCACCCGGGGCGCCACCGGCGACGCGTTCGTCTCCCTCTCCGACGGCACCCGGTTCGTCGAGGACGGCTGGAAGTGGCACGACTCGATCGCGCCCGGCAACCACCTGCCGGCGCTGGGCGACGTCGACGGCGACGGGCGCGACGACGTCGTGACCTTCGCCCGGGGCACCACCGGCGACGTGTTCGTCGCGCTCTCCGACGGCACGCGGTTCGTCGCGCAGGCCGGCAGGTGGCACGACTGGTTCTCGGTGGGCGACGAGCTGCCCGGCATCGGCGACTTCAACGGCGACGGAAGGGCGGACATCGTGACGTACACCCGGGGGACCGGAGCGGACACGTACGTGGCGCTGTCGACCGGCGGCGGCTTCGGCTCCGGGGTCAGGTGGCACGACCAGTTCGCGCCCGGCACCGACCTGCCCCGCCCGAGCGTGTCGTGATGCGCGCGCCCCGGCTGCTCGCGGTGCTCCTGCTCGGCGCCGCGCTGCTGACCGCCCCGGCCGCGCCGGCCGCCGCCGCCGACGTCGTACGAGCCGAGGCGGAGTCGCTGACGGTGGTGTCGGCCACGGCCCCGGTCGAGGCGCAGGCCAACTGCTGCGGGGTCTCCTGGTCGGCCGGCCGCCAGTTGTGGCTGCGCGCGGCCCGGGCGGGGGACTCGGTCACCGTGACGCTGCCGTCGGTGCCGGCCGGGCAGTACGACATCGGCGGCGTGCTCACCCGCGCCGCCGACTACGGCACCCTGCGCTTCGCCGTGGACGGGGTGGCCGTCGGCCAGCTCTTCGACGGCTACGCCCCGACCGTGCGGCGCGTCGAGGCCGTACCGCTGGGGTCGGCCTCGCTCACCGCCGGCACCCACCGGCTGACGGTGACGGTGACCGGCCGCTCCGGCTCCTCGACCGGGTTCTTCGCGGGCCTGGACACGCTCACCCTGCGCCGCGTCGGCCCGCTGGCGGCGGTCACCACGACGGCGTACGAGACGGTGGGCGAGACGCCGGCGCGCGGGCCGCTGACCCGGGTCTACGACCCGGGCGTGGGGGAGCCGACGGCGTGGTACTACAACGACCACACGATCGTGCGTGACCAGCGGACCGGCCTGTGGCACGCCTTCGCCATCGCCCACGCCGAGCCGGGCGCGCCGCAGGACGAGAAGAGCTTCGGCCACGCCACGGCGCCCACGCCCACCGGGCCGTGGACGAAGCAACGACCGGCGCTGACGGCCGACCCGGCGAGGGGCGAACAGTGGATCTGGGCCCCGCACGTCGTCCACGACCAGGGCACCTACTACATGTTCTACGCGGCCGGCAGCGGCGACTACGCGAACTACCGTATGCACCTGGCCACCTCGACCGACCTGTTCACCTGGACCCGCAGCCCCGCCAACCCGCTGTTCACCGACGGCTGGGAGGCACGCGACCCGATGGTGACCCGCGTCGGTGACCGCTGGGTCATGTACTACACGGCCACCTCGGACCCGCAGGGCGGCAACCACGTCGTCGCCTACCGCACCAGCACCGACCTGCGCACGTGGAGCGGGCGGGGCGTCGCGTACGCGTCGCCGCACACCGGGCGGGCGGCCGGGCAGACGGAGTCGCCGTTCGTGGTGCGCCGGGGGGACTGGTGGTACCTCCTCGTCTGTTGCGACGGCACCGACTACGGCGCGGCGTACCGGCGCACGGCGGTCTACCGCAGCCGCGACCCCCTGCGCTTCGAGGGGGCGGAGAAGGTGACCGTGCTCGACGCGCACGCCGCGGAGGTCGTGGTGGACGGCGACACCTGGTACCTCAGCCACGCCGGCTGGGGCCAGGGCGGGCTGTGGCTCGCCCCGCTGACCTGGTCCACCCAGGTCGTGGCCCGGGGCTACCAGGTGAGCACCGGCTTCCTGCGCGCCGACGTACGCACCTGGCCGCACACCCGCCTCGCGTCGCTGGCGGTCGATCCGGCCGGCGGCGGGGCGTACCGGTCGGCGCTGGACTCGTCGCACCGGGGGACCGGCCCCTACCTGGCGGTCGGGCGCTTCGACGTCACCGACAGGGCGGGCCCGCCGGCGCGGGTGGACGTCTCCGCCGACGGCTCCCGGATCAACCTGGTCGGCATCCGGATGGGCGACGAGCCGGTCACCGCCGACTGGCTGCTGACGGTGGCGCCGCGCTGGACCGGGCCGGCGTTGCAGAGCGACGTCACCTGGTCGGTGAGCGGCCCGACGACGACGCCGGTGTGGGAGGTGGCGTTCAACGTCGACGGCGCCCTGCCGTCGGTCGGGGATCCCGCCGTGGCGGCTCGCCCGACCGGGGACGTGACCGGGATGCCGACCTGGTCGATGACCTCCGGGGCGAACCTGTCCCTCGTCGCCGCGCACCGCTGGGCCTCGGCGTGGCGCGGCGACAACACCTGGTACGACGCCGGCCACGCGATGGCGGCCTGGCAGCCGCTGTGGCGCAACGGGGGCATGGCGTGGCAGCCGGGGTCGTACGCGGGCGGGACGTGGCGGTTCGCCGCCAGCGGGGTGGGGCGGGACACCGTGTTCGCCGAGACCGTGCACGCGGCGGTCAACGCGGTGCCCTGAGGGGGCTACCGGTGCGGGTCGGGCGGCGACGCGGCGGCCCGGCCCGTACCGGGGGCGTTGACATGACTTCGACGCTCGTCTATGTTGCCAGAAATCGATTTCCGATCTTCCCGGAGGCCCGCGTGAGCGACCAGGTCGTCGTCGCCATGTCCGGCATCGTGAAGCGCTTCGGCGGCGTGCACGCCCTGCGCGGCGTCGACCTCGTCCTGCGCGCCGGCGAGGTGCACGCCCTGCTGGGGGAGAACGGGGCCGGCAAGTCCACCCTGATCAACATCCTCTCCGGCGTCGTCACCGACTACGACGGGCGGATCTCGATCGGCGGCGACCCCGTACGCTTCGCCGGCCCGGCCGCCGCCCAGGCCGCCGGCATCGCCACCATCCACCAGGAACTCGACCTCGTGCCGGCGCTGTCCGTGGCCGAGAACCTCGTGCTCGGCCGTGAGCCGCGCACCCGGCTGCGGACCCTCGACCGGCGGGCGATGACCCGCGCCGCCCGGGACTGGCTCGACCCGCTCGGCGCGCGGATCGACCCGCGTCGGCCCGTCGGCTCGCTGCGCGTCGGCGAGCAGCAGCTCGTCGAGATCGCCAAGGCGCTCTCCCTCGACGCCCGCGTGCTCATCATGGACGAGCCGACCGCCGCGCTCGCCGACGCCGAGGTGCGGCGGCTGATGTCCACCATCCACGCGCTGCGCGAGCGCGGCGTGGCCGTCGTCTACATCTCCCACCGGCTCGAGGAGATCGAGCGCATCGCCGACCGCGCCACCGTCCTGCGCAACGGCGAGGTGGCCGGCACGCTGCGCCCGGACCGCGCCGACCGGCAGCGGATCATCACCCTGATGGTCGGCCGCCCGGCGGAGGCGCTGTTCAGCGCGGGATCCGCCGGACCCGCGCGCCCGGTCGGGCCCCCGGTGCTGCAGGTGGACGACCTCGCCGTACGGCCCCGGGGCACCCGCCCCGGGCGCTGCGAACCCGCCGGCGTCAGCCTGACCGTCCGCGCCGGGGAGATCGTCGGCCTGGCCGGCCTGATGGGGGCGGGCCGCACCGAGCTGCTGGAGACCCTGTACGGCGCCGGCCCGCCCGGCCGCCGCGGCGGCCAGGTCCGGCTGGCCGGGCGCCCGTACGCCCCGCGCAACCCCCGGTCCGCGCTGCGCGCCGGCGTCGGCTTCGTGCCGGAGGACCGCCGCCGCTCCGCCCTGGTGCTCGAGCACCCCGTCGGCCGCAGCATCGTGCTGGCCGCCCTGCGCCGGCTCAGCACCGCCGGGATCGTCCGCAACGGACGCGAGCGCGACGCGGTGCGCCGACAGGTCGCCGCGCTGGCGATCAGGACGCCGTCGGCCGCCGCGCCGGTCGGCTCCCTCTCCGGCGGCAACCAGCAGAAGGTCGTCTTCGCCCGGCACCTGCTCACCCGCCCCCGCCTGCTGCTGCTCGACGAGCCGACCCGCGGCGTCGACGTCGGTGCCAAGGCGGAGATCTACCGGCTGCTGCGCCGGCTCGCCGACGACGGGATGGGCATCCTGCTCGCCTCGTCGGAGCTGCCCGAGCTGACCGGCGTCTGCGACCGGATCGTGGTGCTGCGGCGCGGCCGGGCCGTCGCGGAGCTGCCGGTGGCCGGCTGCACGGGCGAGGACATCCTGACCGCGGCCATGGGCGGCACGGCCGCCGGAAGGGACGAGCGATGACCCACCTGCGCGCACCGGGCAAGGGAGCCGGCACGCCGGTGCCGGCCGGCGGCGGCACGGCGGGCGACGAGCGGCGGTGGCGCGCAGCGGGCGGCCGGGGCGAGCTGGTCGAGCGGCTCTTCGCCGTGCAGAGCCTCTTCGCGCTGCTGCTGGTGTTCGTGCTGGCCGTCGCCGTGTCGCCCCGCCGCGACGGCGAGATCCTGTTCCTGTCCACGGAGAACCTCGGCAACATCGTCCGGGCGGTGTCCGAGATCGGGATCATCGCGGTCGGCATGACGTTCGTCGTGCTGCTCGGCGGCATCGACCTCTCCGTCGGCGCCATCCTCGGCCTGTCCGCCGTCGGCACCGCGACGCTGATGGTCGACTCGGGGCTCGGCATCCTGCCGGCGGTCACCGTCGTCCTGCTGATCGGCGCCCTCTTCGGCGCGTTGCAGGGCTACGCGACGGCGCGGCTCGGCATCCAGTCGTTCATCGTCACCCTCGCGGGGCTCCAGGTGGCGCGCGGCCTCGCCCGGATCTGGTCGGGCGGGCTGGGCATCCCGATCGCCTACGGCGACGGTCCGCAGGAGGCGCCCCCGGCGTTCGAGATCCTCAACGGCACCATCAACGGGGTGGTGCCCGTCCCCGCGGTGCTGTTCATCGGCATCGGGGTGGCCGCGATCGTCGTGCTGCGCAAGACCGCGTTCGCCCGCCACGTCTACGCCATCGGCGGCAACGAGAAGGCCGCCCGGCTCTCGGGCGTTCCCGTGCTGCGGGTCAAGGTCGCGGTCTTCGCCATCGCCGGCCTGCTCGCCGCGGTGGCCGGCATCGTCCACGCGGGACAGCTCAACCAGGGCAGCCCCAACGACGGCGCCGGCTACGAACTCGACGCCATCGCCGCCGTGGTGATCGGCGGCACCAGCCTCGCCGGGGGCACCGGCTCCATGGGCGGCACCCTCGCCGGGGCGCTGCTGCTCGGCATCCTCAACAACATCCTCGCGCTCAACAACATCGACGCCAACGTGCAGCTGCTGATCAAGGGACTGGTGATCGTGGCCGCCGCCGGGCTGCAGAAGCTTCGCCGCAGCATCGCCTGAACCACCACCGAACAAGGAGCGTCATCATGCGCACCCGTACCGTCCTTCTCGCGCTGCTGTGCACCGGCGCGCTCGTCGCCTCCGCCGCGTGCAGCGTGCGGAAGCCGTCCGACGGCCGCGACGCGGCGGCCGCGAACTGCGGCGCCGGCAAGGAATTCCTGATCGGCATGTCGCAGGCCAACAACGCCGAGCCCTACCGGCAGGTCATGAACAACGACGTGCAGACGGCGGCGAAGTCCGTCCCCGGGTTCAGCGTGGTGGTCTCCGACGCGGCGCAGGACAACAGCAAGCAGGTCGCCGACGTGGAGAACTTCCTCACCCAGAAGATCGACCTGCTGATCATCTCGCCGAACGAGGCCAAGCCGCTGACCGCCGTGGTGCGCAAGGCACACGACCGGGGAATTCCGGTCATCGTGCTCGACCGCAAGGTGGAGGGCGAGGCGTACACGGCCTTCATCGGCGGGGACAACGTCGCGATCGGCAGGGCCGCCGGCGAGTTCTACGCCACGACGCTGCTACCCGGCGGCGGTAAGGTCATCGAGATCGCCGGGCTGCCCGGCTCCACGCCGGCGGCCGAACGCGCCCAGGGCTTCCGGGAGGGCATCGCGGCCAACCCCAAGATCGAGGTCGTCGCCTCCCAGCCGGGGGACTGGCTGCGGGAGAAGGGCCAGTCGGTGGCCGACGCGCTGCTCAAGGCCCACCCCAACGCCGCCGCCGTCTACGCCCACAACGACCCGATGGCCGAGGGCGCGTACCTGGCGGCGAAGGCCGCCGGGCTGCACACGAAGGTGAAGTTCACCGGCATCGACGCGCTGCCGGTGCCGTCGGGCGGCATCAAGGCCGTCGAGCAGGGCCGGCTCGCGGCGACCTTCCAGTACGCCACGGGCGGCCGGGAGGCCGTCGACCTGGCCCGCAGGATCCTCGTCGACTGCGACAAGGACGTCCCGCGCGCCACCACCCTCGACACGATGCGCATCACCAGGGAGAACGCCGCCGAGACGTACGCGAAGCTCGGTGGCGTCGCGTGAGCGCCGCGCGGCGCGGCCCGACGGCCGCGCCGCGGACCTGACGAGCGGGGGGGAGCCGGCATGACGGTGGCCGCGGTGCTCGGGGTCGACATCGGCACGTCCAGCAGCAAGGGCGTCCTGGTCGACCTGTCCGGGCGCGTGCTGCGCTCCGCGGTGCGGGAGCACCGGGTGGACCGGCCGCGACCGGGCTGGGTGGAGATGGACGGCCGCGTCTGGTGGGACGAGTTCGTCGCCCTCACCCGTGAGCTGCTCGCCCCCGGCGACGCCCACGTGGTGTCGGTCGGGGTCAGCGGGATGGGACCGTGCGTGCTGCTCACCGACGCCGCCGGCACGCCCCTGCGCCCGGCCATCCTCTACGGGGTCGACACCCGGTCCACGCCGCAGATCGCCCGGCTCACCGCGCGCTTCGGCGCCGACGAGATCCTGCGCCGGTGCGGCTCGACGCTGTCCACCCAGGCGGCGGGGGCGAAGGTCGCCTGGGTCGCCGACGCCGAACCGGAGCTGTTCCGCCGGGCCCGGCGGCTGTTCATGCCGAGCTCCTGGCTGGTCTTCAAGCTGACCGGTCGCTACCTGCTCGACCAGCACTCCGCGAGCCAGTGCACCCCGCTGTACGACAGCGCGGAGCAGAACTGGTTCCGCCCCTGGGTCGACGAGATCGCCCCGGAACTGGAGCTGCCCGAGCTGCGCTGGCCCGGCGACGTGGCCGGGGCCGTCACCGCCGGGGCCGCGGTGGCGACCGGGTTGCGGGCCGGCACCCCGGTCGTGGCCGGGACGATCGACGCCTGGTCGGAGGCGGTCAGCGTGGGCGCCCAGGGCGTCGGCGACCTGATGCTCATGTACGGCACGACGATGTTCCTCGTGCACACGGTGCCGCACCGGCTGACCACCCCGTCGCTGTGGGGCACGGTCGGTGCGTTCCCGGGCACCCGCAACCTGGCCGGCGGCATGGCGACCTCCGGGGCGGTCACCGGGTGGCTGCGGGAGCTTTTCGGCGCCGCCGACTATCCCGAACTGCTCCGCCTGGCCGAGCGGTCCGGGCCGGGCGCGCGGGGACTGCTCATGCTGCCGTTCTTCGCCGGGGAACGGACACCCATCCTGGATCCCGACGCCCGTGGCGTGATCGCCGGCCTGACGCTCTCGCACGGGCGCGGCGACATCTACCGGGCCGCGCTGGAGGCGACCGGGCTGGCGGTGCGCCACAACGTCGAGACGATCGAGGCGGCCGGCGGCGACATCCGTCGCGTCGTGGCGGTCGGTGGTGGCACCCGGGGCGGCCTCTGGACGCAGATCGTCTCGGACGTCACCGGCCGGGCGCAGCACATCCCGTCGATCACCGTCGGCGCGAGCTACGGCGCGGCCCACCTCGCCGCCGGCGCCGTGCAGCGGGTCGACATCCACCGGTGGAACCCGATCCGGGAGGTCCGCGAGCCGCGCCCGGAGCTCGCCGCCGACTACGACGAGCTGTACCGGCTGTACCGGCAGCTGTACGCCGGTTCGAGATCAGTCGCCCACGCGTTGGCCGCCCGGCAGACGCGCCTCGCGACCCCGCCAGGCCCCGACGAGTCAGTGGAGGAAGTCGACCCGTGAGCAACTACACCATGCCGGTGCTGGTCGAGCCGCCGGCCGCCGCCCCCGACACGGTCTACACGATCGCCAGCGGCGACCTGCGGCCGGCCGCGAACGTCACCGGTTGGCCGACCCAGCATCGCCTGGAGACCGACCTCGCCGCGGCGGTGGCCGCCCTGGGCTGGCACACCCGGCGGGCCCATCCGGTGGACGACCGCGCGGGTCACGGCTTCATCGACAGCCAGCGCGCCGGGATCGAGGTCTTCCAGCAGATTCCCCTCGACGCCCCGCTCGTCGTCGTGGAGGCGGTGTGGCAGTACAGCCACCACGTGCTGGCCGGGCTGCGCGCCCACCGCGGCCCGATCCTGCTCGTGGCGAACTGGAGCGGCGAGTTCCCGGGCCTGGTCGGCCTGCTGAACCTCGCCGGCAGCCTCACCAAGGCGGGCGTGCGGTACTCGGCGCTGTGGAGCGAGGACTTCACCGACGAGTGGGCGCGCGACGGGCTGAAGGCCTGGCTGGAGACCGGCGAGGTGCGCCACGACGAGAGCCACGTGCGGGACCTGCCGCCGCTGCCGTCCGACCCCGAGGTCGCGCTCGGCGTGGCGCTGGCCCGGCAGCTGCGGCGCCGGCCGGCCGTCATCGGCATCTTCGACGAGGGCTGCATGGGCATGTACAACGCCATCATCGACGACGAGCTGCTCAACCCGCTCGGCATCTACAAGGAGCGGCTGTCGCAGAGCGCGCTGGTCGCGGAGATGTCGCGGGTGCCCGACGAGGAGGCGCAGGCCGTGCGGGCATGGCTCGACGCCGCCGGGATGACCTTCCACACCGGCACGGACGAGGCCACCGAGCTGACCGACGCCCAACTGCTCAGCCAGTTCAAGATGTACGTCGCCGCGCTGCGCATCGCCGACGACTTCGGCCTCGACGCGGTCGGCATCCAGTACCAGCAGGGTCTCAAGGACACCGTGCCGGCGAGCGACCTGGCCGAAGGGCTGCTCAACGACGTGACGCGGCCGCCGGTGACCAGCCGGGACGGCTCGCGCGAGCTCTACGCCGGCCGGGCCCTGCCGCACTTCAACGAGGTCGACGAGGGCGTCGCGGTGGATTCGCTGGTCACCAACCGGATCTGGACCGCGATGGGGATGGACCCGGCCACGACGCTGCACGACATCCGCTGGGGGGAGCAGTACGGAGCGGACTTCGTCTGGGTGTTCGAGATCTCCGGCTCGGTCCCCGCGTCACACAACGGCGGCTACGACCGGTCGTACAGCATGCGGCAGCCGCCGATGTACTTCCCGCTGGGCGGGGGCACCCTGAGTGGTGTCTCCCGGCCGGGCGAGATCGTCTGGTCGCGGATCTTCATCATGGACGGGGTGCTGCACGCCGACCTGGGCCGGGGCACCGTCGTGGAGTTGCCGGCCGCCGAGACGCGGCGTCGGCTGCGGGCCACCACCCCGCAGTGGCCGATCATGCACGCCGTCCTGCACGGCGTCGGCCGCGACCAGCTGATGGCCCGGCACAAGGCCAACCACGTCAACGTGGTCTACGCGGACGACGCCGACGCCGCCGACCGCGCCCTGCGGGTCAAGGCCGCGATGCTCGACGCGCTGGGCGTACGCGTGCACCTGTGCGGTGACGTGGCGCTGTGAGCCGGGGCGGGTGCTCCCGACGCCGGCTCACCGGGCCCCGGCGGGCCGGCGTCGGCCGTCCACCGGCTGCCCGCCCGGCCGGGGGACGGACCGGACCGAACTCTCGCGTACCCGCAGGGTCGTGCGCAGGGTCACCGTGGAGGACGCCTTCGCCGGGTTGGCGATCCGCTCGGTGAGCAGCGACGCCGCAGCCCGCCCCAGGTCGTACGTGGGCTGCGCGACCGTGCTCAGCGAGGGCCGCACCAGGTGGGCCCAGGGGATGTCGTCGAAGCCGACCACGCCACACCGGTCGGGCACGGCGACACCCCTGTCGACGAGGCACTCCACCGCGCCCACCGTCATCAGGTTGTTGGTGACGAAGACGGCGTCCGGCGGCTCGGCCGCGTGCAGCAGGGACGCCATGGCCTGGTAGCCGCCGTCCTCGCGGAAGTCGGCGTACCGGACCAGTTCCTCCGGCACGCTCCGGCCGGCCGCGCGCAGGGCCTGCTGGTATCCGCGTAGCCGCTGCACGGCGGTGGAGATCCGGCGGGGTCCGGTGATGCAGGCGATCCGGCGGTAGCCGCCGTCGACCAGGTGGGCGGTGGCCGTCTCGGCGCCGTGGACGTTGTCCACGAGCACGGTGTCCACGGACACCCCGTGGGGCTGCCGGTCGATGGCCACGACCGGCATCGCGGCCTCGGTGAGCCGGTTGATCAGCGCCGGGCGCCCCGACGGCGAGATGATCACACCGGCCATCCGCTCGGCCAGGGCGGCCGTCACGTATCGGGTCTCCTTGTCGGGATCCTCGTCGCCGTTGCAGAGGACCACGGAGAAGCCCGCCTCCTGCGCCACGTCCTCGATGCCGCGCACCAGCGAGGTGAAGAACGGGTTGCCGATGTCGGAGATGATGACCGCCCACAGGCTGGTGCGCTGCCGGCGCAGGCTGCGGGCGACCGCGTTGGGCCGGTAGTCCAGGTCGGACATCGCCTGGCGTACCCGCGCCGCCAGGTCCGGATCCACCGACGAGTGCCCGTTGAGCACCCGGGACACCGTCGACGCCGAGACCTCGGCCATCCGCGCCACGTCATAGATGGTCGTCATGCGGTCGTCCCCTGTCGGTGTTCCGCGCCCAGTCCCGCATCGCAGCCCCGGATGCGACCGTGCGGGCGCCACCGTCCGTCGCGGTCCACCATCCGAGAGTGGTCGCCTGAGATCCTATCTGGTGGGGAATCGATTTCTCCCGGCCGTCCCGGCCGCGCCTGCGCGTCGGCGGAAACCCGGCCCCCGCCCGGCCGGGGTGCGGCTGCCGGCGGGGATGCCCCCAGCCGCGCGGCGGACGCGTCGCGCCGCATGCCGCGCGGGCGAGGCGGCCGGCCG
>NZ_JBAKHL010000100.1:0-17488 GCF_036902715.1 Micromonospora sp. CPCC 205546 | reverse complement strand
CTGGGCGGCCGGCTCCGGCGCCGCGGCCCCCGGCGCGGCCTCGCGTGGCGCGTCGTGCGCGGGCCGGCGCCGCTGCTCCTGCGGCCCCGGGGCCGGGGAACCGTCGGCGGCCAGCCCGATCGCGGCGAGGTACGCCGAGAGCTGCTCCTGCGCGACGCGCAGCGCGTAGCCGGCGGTCTCGGCGTGTTCGGTGGCGGCGGAGAGCTCCGGCACCCCCATCGGGTTGGCCGACTCCTGGCGGACCCAGCGCAGCCGCTCGGCGGCCAGCCCGAACTTCTCCCGCGCCAGGGCGAGCTGCGCGAGCGGCAGGTCATCGGCGGCGGCGCGGACCTGTGCGCCGACGTCCTCGACGATGGACACGACCCGGCCTCAGAGCGTCGCGACGTAGAGTTGCGCCTGCTCGACGGCGACGAGTGTCGCGGCGAGGCACTCCTCCAGCTCCTGGCTGGCCTGGGTCAGCGAGGACTGGGCGGCCTCGACCGTCTCGTGCCCGCTGCCCTCCAGCGCGCCGGCCAGCGTCTGCTGCGCCTCGGCCAGTTTCTCGCCGGCCGCCTGCACGGCGCTCTGGCCGTCACCGATCTGCTGGAGCGCGACATCGATGGCTGCCTTGAGCTCGGCGACGCTCGCCACGGCGAAACCTCCTGGGGGCGGGAAGGCCTCCATTAGAGCCTATCCCTCAGGGTGAGAGAACATCCGCCCTGTCAGTGTTCCTGCCCCGCTGACCGGTTGTCGACCGCTAGCGCCGATGGTCCGATCAGCGGGACTCTTCGGGCGGGGCCGCCCCGTCCCGCAGCCAGCGCGGCCCGTACACCTCGGCGCCCTGCGCGCTGACGCGTTCGCGCAGCTCACGGTCGGCGGTGACGACCAACCGTCGGCGGCGCGGCGCGGCGGCGACCAGGTCGACGACGGTGTCGTCGCCGGATCCGGGCGCGGCGACCACCCGGACCCCGGTCGTGCCCGGCACGTCCCGTGCCCGGCCCTCCACCACCAGCACCACCTCCACCGGGGGCGCCAGCCGCGGGGGCAGCCCGGCGGCGGCCAGCGGGGCCAGCGAGTCGCGCAGCCGGGCGGTGGCGCCCGCGCGGTCGCGCCACCAGCCGTCCGGGCGCGATCCCACCACGTTGGCGGCGTCCACGATCAGCAGCGGCGTCGTCGGGTCCATGCCGCCAGCCTGCCACCCCCGTCCGCCCGCCCGGCGGACGAGCGGGATCCCCGCCGTCGTGGCGCCGCCGAGGTCCGCCCCTCGCCCGGCCGGGCCGCCGTGGTGGCGGCGTTTGTGGCGACGGTCGCCGGGTAGCCCCTGGCGACCGTCGCGCCCGACTGCGGAGGACAGACATGATGGGACCCGGTGACTTCGGCTCCGACCCCTGGGACGAGTTCCTGGCCCGGTACTTCGGCCGGGGCGAGGGTGGGCGCCGACCCGCGCACCGGGTCGACATCACCCGGCTGATGACCGCCGACGCCCGGGAGATGCTCGCCGACGCGGCCCGCCGGGCCGCCCAGCGGCAGAGCACCGACCTCGACACCGACCACCTGCTCTGGGCGGCGCTGCAACGCGAACCGCTGCGCGACCTGGTCCGCCGCGCGGGCGCCGACCCGGACACGCTGCTCAACGCGCTCGGCGGGCGCGGCGACGGCGCGCCCAGGGGCGAGGTGCCGCCCAACCTGTCGCTCACCCCGGCGGCCAAGCGGGCGTTGCTCGACGCCCACCAGTTGTCCCGGGCGATGGGCGCCAACTACATCGGCCCCGAGCACATCCTGATGGCGCTGCCGCTGAACCCGGAGTCCCCGGCCGGGCGGATGCTCGCCGCCGGCCGGATCCAGCCGGAGTCGTTGCAGGCGGCCAGCGCCGAGCGCGGACCGATGACCGGCCCCCGGCCCGACCGCGGCACGCCCACCCTGGACCAGTACGGCCAGGACCTCACCGACCTCGCCCGCAACGACCAGATCGATCCCGTCATCGGCCGGGCCGAGGAGATCGAGCAGGCGGTCGAGATCCTGTCGCGACGCACGAAGAACAACCCGGTGCTGATCGGCGAGGCCGGCGTCGGCAAGACCGCCATCGTGGAGGGCCTGGCGGAGCGGATCTGCGACGGCGACGTGCCGCAGACGCTGCTCGGCAAGCGGGTGATCCAGCTCGACCTGGCCGGCCTGGTCGCGGGGACCCGGTACCGGGGCGACTTCGAGGAGCGGCTGAAGAAGGTCATCGACGAGATCCGCGCGCATCGCGAGGAGCTGATCGTCTTCCTGGACGAGATCCACACGCTGGTCGGCGCGGGCGGGGCGGGCAGCGAGGGCGGCATGGACGCCTCGAACATGCTCAAGCCGGCACTGGCCCGGGGCGAGCTGCGGGTGATCGGCGCGACCACGCTGGACGAGTACCGCAAGAGCATCGAGAAGGACGCTGCCCTGGCCCGCCGGTTCCAGCCGGTGTTCGTGCCGGAGCCCACCGTCGACGACACCGTGGCGATCCTGCGCGGACTGCGCGACCGCTACGAGGCCCACCACCAGGTGCGCTTCACCGACGAGGCCCTGGTGGCCGCGACCGAGCTGTCCGACCGGTACGTCACCGACCGGTTCCTGCCGGACAAGGCGATCGACCTGATCGACCAGGCCGGCGCCCGGGTCCGCCTGCGCACCCGCACCCCCGCCTCCGACGTGCGGGAGCTGGAGACCCAGCTCGACGAGGTACGCCGCGACAAGGAGCAGGCCGTCGCCGACGAGCAGTACGAGAAGGCGTCCGCGCTGCGCGACCGGCTCGCCGAACTGGAGGAGCAGATCCGCCTGGCCCGCGGCGACGAGGGCGGCTCGTCGCAGGTGCCGGCCGTCGGGCCGCAGGAGATCGCCGAGGTGGTCTCCCGCGCCACGGGCATCCCGATCAGCCAGCTCACCGAGGAGGAGCGCGACCGGCTGCTGCGCCTGGAGGGCCACCTGCACGAGAAGGTGGTCGGCCAGGAGGACGCCGTCACCGCGGTCGCCGAGGCGGTCCGCCGCTCGCGTGCCGGGCTGGCCGACCCGAACCGCCCGATGGGCAGCTTCCTCTTCCTCGGGCCGACCGGCGTCGGCAAGACCGAGCTGGCCCGGGCGCTGGCGGAGGCGCTGTTCGGCGAGGCCGACCGGATGGTCCGGGTCGACATGAGCGAGTTCCAGGAGCGGCACACCGTCAGCCGGCTCGTCGGCGCCCCACCCGGCTACGTCGGCTACGAGGAGGCCGGCCAGCTCACCGAGGCGGTGCGCCGCCGCCCGTACGCGGTGGTGTTGCTCGACGAGATCGAGAAGGCCCACGCGGACGTGTTCAACATCCTGCTCCAGGTGCTCGACGAGGGGCGGCTCACCGACAGCCAGGGCCGTACGGTCAACTTCAAGAACACCGTGCTGATCATGACGAGCAACCTCGGCTCGGAGCTGATCACCGGCGCCCAGCGCGCCGTCGGGTTCGGCACCGGCGCGGACGCCGGCGAGCAGGAGCGCGACGAGCTGCGCGAGCGGCTGATGCGCCGGCTCCAGGAGAACTTCCGGCCGGAGTTCCTCAACCGCATCGACGAGGTGATCATCTTCCGTCGGCTGGAGGCCGAGCAGCTGCGCCAGATCACCGGCCTGCTGCTGGAGGAGACCCGGCGGCGGCTGCACGCGCAGGACATCCGGGTCCACTTCACCAGCGGCGCGATCGACTGGATCGCCGAGCACGGCTACCAGCCGGAGTTCGGCGCCCGGCCGCTGCGCCGGGTCATCCAACGGGAGGTGGACAACCACCTGTCCCGGATGCTGCTGGATTCGACGATCTCACCGAGCCAGGAGGTCACCGTGGACGCCCGCGACGGGCGGCTCGCCTTCGACGTGGCGGCCGGTGAGCGCGGCTACACCGCGGCCACCACGTCGCATCCCCGATGACCGGAGGGCGGACATGAGCGAACCCGAGGAGACCCGGGACGAGACCGACCGCACCGATCCGATCCTGGCCCCGCCGACCGCCAACCCCGCCCGGGTGCGGATGCCGCCGGAGGGCGCGGGTGAGCACGGCGACGACCCGGAGCCGGCGGAGTCCGACCGCCGCCGTCGAGAGGAGGGCTGATGGTACGCGAGCAGCGGCTCGAACCCGAGGTGGAGGTGCTCTGGGACGACTTCCACGCCCAGGTGAACGTCCCGTCGGAGCAGTTGCGGCAGTGGCTGCTCACCCGCGGCTCGGGGGAGGAGTCGTTCGGGCCCGGCCCGGACCTCGGCCTGCCCGGGCTGGGCCGGCGGATCCTGCGGGTGCTGACCAAGCGCAAGGTCGACCTCACACCGGAGGACATCCGGGTGATGCGGGACGCCGTCGACGAGATCCAGACCCTGCTGGACGAGAAGCCGCCGCGCGGCAACGCCGACGACGAGTGGCGGCACTCCCTGCTCGACCTGGGCCACGACGTCCTCGTCGAACGCTGAGCCGGCCGCGTGGTCAGCCGTGCCCGCTCTCCAGGCTGCCGATCGTCAGGCCGGCGGCGTCGGCCGCCGCCTCGCGGTCGGCCCGCGCCCGCTCCTCGCGGGTCAGCAGGTTGGCGTACTCGGTGACGTCCGACGGATCGGGCACCTGGGGCAGGCGCCGCAGGAACGCCTCCACGTCGCGGGCGGCGGCGGTGTGCGCAGCGGCGGCCTGCCGGAGGATCTCCCGGTCGTCGGCGGCGGGACTGGGATCGGTCATGTCCGCCTGATACCCCGCGCTACGCCGTTCGCACCCCGTCGGCCCCGGCGGCCGCCAACCCCCGCGCCCCGTAGCGCGGGTTGCGCAGCAGCCAGGCCAGGTACTCCGGGTGGGCCGCCAGCGAGTCGGTGTACGCGGCCAGCGCGGTCTCCAGCACCAGGTCGGCGTCGCGGGCGGCGGGGGACTCCGGGTGCCACCCCAGCATCAGCCGCCAGCGCAGCGGCGTTCCGGCCAGCATCCGGGTCACGAGCCCGGAGACCGGGCGGAACGTCGCCTGGCAGAGCGCGATCGCCTCGCCCGAGTCCACCATGTCGATGCAGCAGCGCACGTCGGTCTCGTACACCTTGCGGGGCGTGAAGCCGGCGCGGGCGCAGGCGGCCGCGAAGCAGTCGCCGAAGCAGCCGTCGCCGGGCGCGGCGACCCACTGCTCCCGGCTGAGGTCCACGAGGCCCACCTCCGCCTGCCCGGCCAGCGGGTGCTGCTCCGGCAGCAGCACCAGCACCGGGTCCACCGCCACCTCCCGCCAGCTCAGCCCGAACTCGGCCGGCGGGGCCGCGTCGCCGCACACCCCGATCAGCGCGAAGTCCAGCCGACCGCCGGCGACCAGCTGCGCCAGTTCCTCGGCCGACCAGGAGGCGTGGGTGGTGATCTGGGCCGGTGGCGGATGGGCGGCGAGCCGGTGCACCAGGCGACCGAGGATGGGGCTGTTCACCCCGCCGAACCGGTACCGGCGGGGCGCGTCCCCGGCGCCGGCCAGCCGGGCCGCCTCGTCCTGCAGGCCCTTCATCGCCGGCAGCAGCACCCGCGCGCGGGCGAGCACCAGCTCGCCCAGGGCGGTGGGGCGCGCGCCGCGGCGGTCCCGTTCGAACAGGGGCCCGCCCAGGGTCCGCTCGATGCGCTGGAGCTGGGCGGTGAGTGCCGGCTGGGCCAGCCCGAGCGTCGATGCCGCCTTGGTCACGCTCCCCGTCTCCGCGATCGCGCAGACCACCCTCAGGTGTCGCAGCTCCAGATTCATACCGTGACGGTATGACCCCGTAGCGGCCGACGGAAGGCCCTGAACGGATCAGTGGTCTCCGATGTGTGCCTGATCTGCTCCGACACGCCGCGCAATGCCGGCCGCCCGGCTCAGTCCGTTCGCGGCTCGGTCAGGTCGGCGAGGTAGGTGGGTCGACCGGTGACGGCGTCGCGGACCTTGTCGACCACGCCCACCGCGGGCTCGACGACCCGGTTCCACGGCGGGGTCGCCGGCGTGCCCGGGTGCGGGCGTGTCGGGGCCGCCTCCTCGGCGATCTCCAGCCGGTTGCCCAGCCGGATCAGCTCCTCGGCGCTGGCCACCTCCCGCAGCGCCGCGACCAGCGCGCCCGTCTCCTCGACGTGGCGGTCGACCCGCGCGGCGACGTCGCCGAGCCCGTCGGCGCCCAGCCCTCGCAGGGCGGTCAGCAGGGACCGGTCGTCCGCGATGGCCCGGTCGATCCGCTCGGCCGCGTCGGGCAGGGCGGCCCGTACGGCGGGCAGCAGGTACTGCTCCTCGGCGGAGAGGTGCCGCGACAGCGCCGCCGTGAGCACCTCCAGGCCCCGCTGCGGGGCGGACGCCGGGTCCGGGTCGGTGAGGCGCCGCAGCAACTCCCGTAGCTGCCGGTGCTCGGCGTCGAGGATGTCGGCGATGCTGCGCCCGCCCGGCCGGAAGCCCTCGTCCTCTCCGGTCGGCGGCAGCGGTGGCAGGGGAACGGTCATGGTGCCCTCCTCTGGTGGCGGGCGGAACACGTGGGGGGAGCGGTCGCGAGCGGCGGTACCCGGCCCCGTCGGCGGCGAAACCGTGCCCGCTCGCCGGCCGTCCCCGGAGCTTCGGCGGGGTCGCGGGCGGGGCGGGCGCGGCCCGGGCGGGCCGACCCGGTGGGGCGGGACGCCCGCGTCGGGCCCGTGGACTGGTATGAAGAAGCGATGACGAGCGACGCCGCCTCCGCCCGACCCGACCCCACCGACGAGGTCGTCGACCTCTGCCGTGACCTCCTGCGGATCGACACCACCAACACCGGGGACAACGACACCAGCGCCGGGGAGCGCCTCGCCGCCGAGTACGTGGCGGAGAAGCTGGCCGAGGTGGGCGTCGAGTCCGTCATCCACGAGTCGGCGCCCGGCCGGGCCAACCTCGTCGCCCGCATCCCGGGCACCGACCCGGGCCGGGGGGCCCTGCTGGTGCACGGTCACCTCGACGTCGTACCCGCCGACGCCGACGAGTGGTCGGTGCACCCGTTCTCCGGGGAGCTGCGCGACGGCTACCTGTGGGGCCGGGGCGCCATCGACATGAAGGACTTCGACGCGATGGTGCTGGCCGTGGTGCGGCACTGGCAGCGCACCGGGGTCCGCCCGCCCCGGGACATCGTCCTGGCGTACACCGCCGACGAGGAGGCGGGCAGCGACTACGGCGCGCACTTCCTGGTCGAGCGGCACCGCGGCCTGTTCGACGGCTGCACCGAGGCCATCGGCGAGGTCGGCGGCTTCTCGTACTCGGTCAACGACAGTCAGCGGCTCTACCTCATCGAGACCGCCGAGAAGGGCATCGACTGGCTGCGTCTGCACGCCAGGGGCCGCCCGGGGCACGGCTCGATGGTCCACGACGACAACGCGGTCACCGCGCTCGCCGAGGCGGTGGCCCGCATCGGCCGGCACCGCTTCCCCGTGGTGGTCACCGACACCGTGCGGGCGTTCCTGGAGGAGGTCTCCGACCTGCTCGGCATCGAGCTGGACCCGGAGGACCCGGAGACCGCCATCGCCAAGCTCGGGCCGATCGCCAACATCATCGGTGCGACGATCCGCAACACCGCCAACCCGACCCGGCTCGCGGCCGGATACAAGGACAACGTCATCCCCGGCCGGGCCACCGCCACCATCGACTGCCGCAGCCTGCCGGGGCAGTCGGAGCTGCTGGAGCGGCAGCTGCGCGAGCTGGTCGGCCCGGACATCGCCATCGAGTACGTCCAGCGTCAGCCGGCGTTGGAGACCACGTTCGACGGTGACCTGGTCGACGCGATGTCCGCCGCGCTGCGCGCGGAGGACCGGGGGGCGCGCCCGGTGCCGTACATGCTCTCCGGGGGCACCGACGCCAAGGCGTTCTCGCAGCTCGGCATCCGCTGCTTCGGCTTCGCGCCGCTGCGGCTGCCCGCCGACCTGAACTTCTCCGCGCTGTTCCACGGCATCGACGAGCGGGTTCCGGTGGACGGACTACAGTTCGGCGTGCGGGTTCTCGACCGGTTCCTCCGCACCTGCTAGCCCCCGCCGGGCACCCCGGTGCTCCCGCGGGAACCTCTGATCGTGAAGGGACTGACCCACATGACCGACCAGCACGGTGAGCTGGACGCCGCCCTCGAGCGCGTGATCGATGCGGCCCGCCACCACCTGGCCGCCGTCCGCGCCGCGCAGGGCCGCATCGACGACGACGACGTCTGGCAGGCGTACGTCGCGCTGAACAACGCGTCCTTCGCGTACGACGAACAACTCCTGGACGCCTTCGGCGAGGTCACCCCGTGGGACGTCGAGTCCATCGACCCGGACGAGGCCGACCAGCGCTTCGGCGCCGCGGAGGGCGTGGAGCCCACCGACCCGCACCCGCGGGTCATCTCGGTGCGTCAACGGCGCGACTACCGGGTGCCGAGCGTGTCGGCGCTGCTCCGCGTCGCCGAGGCGGCCCGGCGGGAGGGCACCCCGGCCGAGGACGAGCCGGAGCCCGTGGAGGGCGTCGGCGAGGCGGTGCTGGAGTTGCTGCAGAGCGGCGACGGCTCGCTCGGCGCGCTGGACGTGCCGGAGCTGGAGCCGCTCGACGGCGTGGTGATGGTCAGCGAGGTCGGCACCCCGGTCGACCTGGAGTCCTTCGACGACGACGACCCGGTGGGCCCGTTCCAGCCGGCCGCCGACGACCGGCTGGTCGGCCGGCTCGACGAGCACCCGTTCATGGAGCTCGACGAGGAGCACGACCACGCCCACTAGGCGCCTAGGCGCCGACGAACGCGCGCCACGTGCCGAGGGACCGGGGCCCGACCGAATGGTCGGGCCCCGGTCCGTGTTCAGTACGACAGTCCGGGCTGCGGCTGGTTGACCCGGCGGCGGCGCAGCACCACCTGCCGCGTGCCGTCGCGGTACAGCCGCACCCGCGCCAACTCCCACCCGGAGAACTCCGCCTGGATCGCCAACTGCGCCGCGGCGGTCAACCGGTCGACGTTCGGCGGCAGCCGCAGTGGCGCGTACTCGTAGTCCATGGGTCCTATGCTGCCCAGCCCGGGGGCGGTCCGCCACCCTCTCGCCCGTGACCCGTGACCCGTGCCGCCGTGTCCGCCCCGGGCGGCGGCGGCCGCGCGGGCCGGGACCGGCCCCAGGGGCCGGCGGGGGCGCACGAGGCGGGCCCGGAGGCCGCCGGCCGGCGCCCGCCCGCACCGGGACCGACCGCCGGCCAGCCGATTCCCGCCGGGGGCGACGGTCGCCGGGCAAACCGTCGAATCGATTGACAATCGATAGGATGCAAGCGATAGTCGATGCATGTTGAATGAGCATCGAGCGGTTGCCCCGCTCAGGGTCTGTCTCGTGGTGCTGTTCGGGATCCTGGTCATGCTCCAGACCTTCTCGCTGCCCGGGCAGTTCGCGCACATGGCCGAGGAGTCCCCGGACCTCGCCTACCTCAGGTGGCCGATGACCGCCGTCGCGGTCTTCTGGGTGTTGTGCGTCCAGGTCGTGATCGTGTCCACCTGGCGGCTGCTCACCCTGGTCAAGAACGACCGCATCTTCAGTCACCCCGCGTTGGCGTGGGTGGACGCCATCGTGTGGGCCGTCGTCGCCGCCTGGGTGGTGCTGCTGGGCGTGTTCCTCTACGTCGGCTTCCGGGCGACGGACCCGGGGCTGCCGCTCCTGCTGTTCCTGATGCTGGTGGGCGTCGCCGTGCTGGGTCTCCTGATGGTCGTGATGCGTGCGCTGCTCCGGCAGGCCACGACACTGCGGACCGACATGGAGGCGGTGATCTGATGCCCATCGTCGTCCGCATCGACGTCGAACTGGCGAAACGCAAGATGAGCGTCGGTGAGTTCGCCGAGCGGGTCGGGCTCACGCCGGCGAACGTGGCCGTGTTGAAGAACGGCCGGGCCAAGGCCGTTCGCTTCAGCACCCTGGAAGCCATGTGCCGGGTGCTCGACTGCCAGCCCGGTGACCTGCTCGAGTGGGTCGAGGAGTGAACCGCCCCGGCGTTCCGGGCCCCACCCACCGACCGGTCGACCACCCGCCCGCCGGCGGGACCGGCCCGGGCCCCGCCACCGCGAAGGAGATCTGATGAAGTACCTGCTCGCCGTCCTCGTCGCCGCGCTCGGCGTGGCCGGCATCGTGCTCGGGGAGGCCGACGACTCTCCCGGCCTCCAGTTCCTGGGCCTCGTGCTCGTCGTCGGCGCGATCGCCTTCGGCGTACGCGTCGTCCGGCGCGCCCGGTAGCGCACCGTCCGCGCGCCGGAGGGCCGGTCAGCCGGCGCGCGGATTCGCCGCCAGCAGGGCGGCCAGCGACGCCGCGCCCAGGGCGAGGGCGCGCGGGGTGCCCGCGTCGACCACCAGCCCCCACGCCGGGTCGGGCCAGTCGGCGAGCAGGTCCGCGCAGGGTACGGCGACGAACGGCACCCCCTCCCCGGCGAACGCGGTCAGCGCGTCCGGAGAGGTGAAGACGGGCAGCAACGGCGCGCCGGTCGGGTCGGTGACGACCGTCCAGGGCACGTCGCGGTCCGGCCCCGGCTCCGCCGCCAGCGGTACGCAGACGGCCGCGGCGGCGAGGATGCCGAGGTAGCCGGGCAGGTCCCGGTGCGCGCCGGCCTCGCTCAGCAGGTCGAGCACGGACGCGCCGGCCGGTTCCGCCGCGCTTCCCGTCTGGTCCGCCGCGCTTCCGGCCTCGTCCCCGGGGCCGCTCGCGCCGGGCCGCGGGGCGGGCGCGCCGCCGGTGGCGTGACGGGGGGTGCCGGGCGGGTCCGGCGCACCCGGGCCGGCCGTCGCCGTCCCGCCGTCGTCGGTCGTCCTGGCCCGCGCGCGGGGCACGGTCGGCGCCGGCCGCACCCGGGGACCGGTGGGCGGGAGGACCTGGCACGACAGCGCGCAAGGCTCCGTGGTGAGCACCGTGGCGGCGGTGCGCGCCGCGAACGCGCTCCACCAGCGCAGGCCCTCGGCGGTGCGCGGCGTCTCGTACCACCAGGCGCCGGCCCCGCGCGGCGCCCGCCAGCCGAGTTCGGCCAGACGTCGCGCGTCGTAGGGCGGGCAGACCCCGCGCACGGTGTCCCGGCGTACCATCAGGTGCAGCCGGCGGGGGCCGGCGGCGAGTTCCAGGTCGGTGTCCCGGTCGCAGCCCGCCAGCGTGTCGTGGAGCCGGGCGACGACGTCGGGCCAGCCCGGCGACGTCATGCCGGTGGCCCCGGCAGGCGGCCGTCGAGCCGCCCGAGCCGCCCCATGGCCTCCTCGAGTCGGCCCAGCGAGGCGAAGTCGCCCGGGGTGCCGAAGATCCCGTTCAGGCCCGCGCCGAGCGTCGCGTCGAGACCCTCGGTGCGCTCGTCGAGCTGCTCCGTGGCCGCGGCGCGGGCCTGCCGGTACGCCTGGAGCACCATCGTCGCGAGTTCCTCCGTGCCCACCCGCAGCGCGGTCGGCGCGAGGCTCAGGTCGGTGAGCCCGCCGGTGGCGTCGACGGTCGCGCAGACCAGGCCGCTGTCGTCGGTGGCGGTGGCGCGCAGCTCGTCCAGGTCGTCGGTGAGCCCGGCGAAACGGCGCTCGATGTCGGCGAGCCGTCCGGCGAGAGCGTCGAACGCGGCCAGCGGGTCAGACATGAGGAACCTCCCGTGCGCGGCGCCGTCCGGGGTGGCGGCCGGCGGCGGCATGATCGTATCGTCGTCCCGCCGGGCTAGTGGGGGAGGAACGGCGTGCCTGACATCGACGTCGACGTGCAGGCGGTGCGTCGGCTGGAGGCGGCGGCGAAGCGGGTGGCCGCCGCGCTGACCGCGCTGGAGAGCCGGATCACGTCCGCGGGGGACATCCCGGACGGCGCCTTCGGGCACCTGCCGATCGTCAGCGACCTGCTCCGCGAGAAGTACGCCGAGCAGGTCACCGGCGGCACGGAGCTGTTCCGCTCCGGCCACGACGCGTTCGAGCGGGTCGGCGGCGCGCTGGGCGGCACGGCCGAGGCCTACGAGCGCAACGAGCAGGACATCGACGCCTCCTTCCGCGCCATCGGCGCCGGCATGCCCCGGTGAGCGGGCCCGCCGGCACCGCCGTCGAGCTCTGGAACGGCATCGACAACGCCCTCTCCGGCGTGGACAAGGTGGTCGACAGCGTCTGCCGCGCCCTCGCCTGGCCGCTGATCCAGCTCGTCGACCTCGTCGACGGCGAGCCGGCCGCGCTGCGCGCCAAGGCCACCGAGTGGGACGCGCTGGCCGCGCAGGTACGCGAGCTGGCGATGAACCACCGGGGCGTACGCGAGGCCGAACAGGCCGGCTGGCGCTCCCCGTCCGGGCAGGCGTACGGGCGGCGGATGGCCGAGGTCGAGCAGCAGCTGCTCGACGTCGCCGAGCAGTTCGCCGCCACGGCCGAATACCTGCGCGGGGTCGCCGACGCGTTGCAGACCGTGCACGACGTCCTGGTCGACGTCTGCGTGGAGTTCGTGAACTTCCTGCTGGTGACGCTGGTCACCGCGCTGCTGATGGCCCCGTTCACCGCCGGGGCGTCCTGGGCGGCCGGCGTGGCGCTGGGCGTCACCCGGGGCATGATCGCGCTGGCCCGCATGCTGAAGATCATCCGACCGCTGGCGACGCACCTGCAGAAGGTCGTCCGGCTGCTGCAACGGGTCCTGCTCCACCTGCGCAAGCTGCGCAACCACCTGGACAAGCTGGTCGACAAGCAGAAGGCGCTGCGCGCCGGGCAGAAGTACGCCGACAGGCGCCGTGCCGCCGGCGACGCCGACAAGTGGCACCACCGGTTCACGGACCCGGCGAAGGGCGCCTGGAAGCTCGGCAAGTCCGGTTCGCCGTTCGACATGAGCACGTTCGAGCGCCTCGGGGCGCTGCGGGCGCACGGCATGGCCGACGGCGCGCGGACGATCGGCCGGGACTGGGCCACCAACCTGCCGTGGAACATCCCGAACTCCGTCGTGCACGGCGCCACCTGGGGCAGCGTGGCGATGGTCTCCGGCCTGTCGGCGCCCGGCACGGAGCAGGTCGGCGACAAGGTCGACGCGGCGGTGCGGGACGGCGCCGAGTGGATCGACCAGAATGTCTTCGGGCAGCCGCCGGCGGACCAGCCGGCCGGCAGGTGACGGCCGACCGGGGAGGTGCGGGGTGTCCGAGGGACGCGGCCGGCTGGGCCGGCTGACCGACGCGGTGCTGGGCGGTGCGCGGGCCGCCCGGGACAAGGCCCGCGACCTGCGCGACGAGTTCCGCACCACCGACGAGCCCGAGCGCGCCCTCGTGGCGCCCCTGCTGCCCGGCGAGGAGATCCGCTACGTCGGCCTGGCGCCGGTGCGGGCTCCGGAGAACCACCGCGCCGGCAGCCAGCTCGCCGACCGGGTGAACGCGGAGCTGGCCGAGGCGCTCGACCCGCGTGCGCTGTTCGGGCTGCTCAACATCGTCAACCCGATCGCCTGGGTGGACGCCGTGATGACGCCCGTACGGATCGCCGCGGGCGTCCTGCTGCTGCCCGGCAAGGCCGCCGTGCTCGCCGCGGGCAGCCCGGAGGCGGCCGAGGCGGAGCCCCCGCCGGGCGCCGCGCCCCGGGAGCCGTTGCCGCTCACCGCCGAGCAGGAGGCGTTCCGGGCGCTGTTCCGGCTCAGCCGCTACCGGCCGCTGGCCGACCAGCTCGCCGAGATCGCCCACCGGCGGCGGTACGTCTTCAGCGGCGACCTGGCCACGCTCGCCGGCAGCCTGCTGCTCTTCCTCGAGCGCTACACCGGCACCCCGCTGGCGGTCACCGACACCCACCTGCACCTGCTGCGGATGGGCCGTCGCCCCGACCCTGAGCGCGAGGATCGCCGCCGCCCCCAGGTGCTGTGGAGCGTGCCGCGGCGGCGGATCGCCCGCGTCGACTCCGAGCACGGGGCCCGCCTGGTGCGGTTCCCGTCCACGATCGTGTTCGACGACGGTTCGTGGATCCGGATCGTCAACCCCGCCACCCGCGACGACCAGGCCCGCTTCCTGGCCGCCGTACGCGACCTCCCCGGCCGGCGCCCCACCCCCTGAGCGGGCACCGTCTGCACCGGGGTCAGCCGTCGCGCTCGGGGTAGCCCACCGGCACGGCCGACACGTCGTCCAGCGCGGTGACGATCTCCTCCGGCAGGGTCATCCGCTCGACCTGGAGCGCGCCGAGCAGCTGCCCGACCGTCCGCGCGCCGAGGATCGGCGCCACCACCCCGGGCCGGTCGCGGATCCACGCCAGCGCCACCTCCGTCGGGGAGACGCCCAGCCCACCCGCCGCGATGGCGACCGCCTCGACGATGCTGGAGCAGCGCGGCTCCAGGTAGGTGGCGACGAACCGCTCGAAGTGCGGCGAGGCGGCCCGCGAGTCGGCCGGCCGGCCGTGGCGGTACTTGCCGGTGAGCACGCCCCGGCCCAGCGGCGACCAGGGCAGCACCCCCAGCCCGAGGGCCTCGCAGGCGGGCAGCACCTCCCGCTCCACGCCCCGCTCCAGCAGCGAGTACTCCACCTGCGCCGCCACCACCGGGGCGCGCCCCGGCCAGGCCGCCTGCCAGGCCGCCGCCCGCGCGGTCTGCCAGCCGGCGAAGTTCGACACGCCGACGTAGCGGACCCGGCCGCTGGCCACCGCATGGTCGAGCGCCGCGAGCGTCTCCTCCAGCGGGCTGTCGGGGTCGTAGCCGTGCAGCTGGAACAGGTCGACGTGGTCGGTGCCGAGCCGGCGCAGCGAGGCGTCCAGCGTACGCAGCAGGTGCCCCCGGGAGCCGTCGCGACGCCGGCGGCTGCCCGGTCGCAGCCCCGCCTTGGTGGCGATCAGCAGCTCCTCGCGCGGCACCAGGGAGCCCAGCAGCGACCCGATCACCGACTCGGCGTCACCGTCGCCGTAGACGTCGGCGGTGTCGACGAGGTTGCCGCCCGCGTCGAGGAAGCTCTTCAGCTGGGCTGCCGCGTCGTCGGCGTCGGTGTCCCGGCCCCAGGTCATGGTGCCGAGCGCGAGCCGCGAAACCGCCAGCCCGCTTCGGCCGAGCGGTCGCTGTTGCATGGGTGAACCTTATTTCGAACGGGGGCCCGCCGATATCCTCGCCGCCGTCAAGTGTGTCGGGCGCGTCGCGTTTCCGACCGTTCGGCCGGTGCCCCGGCTTGTGGTGGCCGGTGGACGGGCCGCCCTCCGGCATTGCGTAACCTGATGCGACCTGTGGTGCGGATGGGGGAGGACCTAGTGCGACTCGGGCTCAGCCTCGGATACCAGACGGCGTGGAGCACACCGGCCGATCACCTTGCGTTCGCCCAGGAGGCGGACCGGCTCGGCTACTCGGTGGTGTGGGCGGCGGAGGCCTACGGCTCCGACTCGCCGAGCATGCTCGCCTGGATGGCCGGGCAGACGGAACGGATCGACCTGGGCAGCGCGGTGATGCAGATCCCCGCCCGCACCCCGGCGATGACCGCGATGACCGCGGCGACCATCGACGCGCTCTCCGGCGGCCGGTTCCGCCTCGGCCTCGGCGTGTCCGGCCCGCAGGTCTCGGAGGGCTGGCACGGCGTGCGGTTCGGCAAGCCGCTCGCGCGGACCCGCGAGTTCGTGGACATCGTGAAGCTGGCCGTGGCGCGCAAGTCCGTCGCGTACGACGGCGAGTTCTACACGCTGCCGCTGCCCGACGGCCCGGGCAAGGCGCTGAAGCTGGGCTTCCACCCGCCGCGCGAGCACATACCGATCTACCTCGCGGCCGTGGGTCCGAAGAACCTGGAGCTGGCCGGCGAGATCGCCGACGGCTGGCTGGCCGTCTTCTACGCGCCCGAGTTCGCCGACGAGCAGCTCGCGTCGGTGCGCGCCGGGCGGGCGAAGGTTGGCAAGGAACTCGCCGGCTTCGACGTGGTCCCGTCGGTGCCCGTGGTGGTGGGCGACGACATCGCCACCTGCGCCGAGCTGGTCCGCTGGTACGCGGCCCTCTACGTCGGCGGCATGGGCAGCCGCCAGCAGAACTTCTACAACCAGCTCGCCACCCGGATGGGCTACGGCGACGCCGCCCGCGAGGTGCAGGACCTCTACCTGGCCAAGCGGCAGCGCGACGCGGCCGCCGCGGTGCCGATGGAGTTCATCGACCGCACCTCGCTGCTGGGCCCGAAGGAGCGCATCGCCGAGCGGATGCGGGAGTACGCCGCCGCCGGCGTCACCACCCTGTCCGTGAGCCTGTTCGCCGCCGACCGGGACAGCGGCGTGCACACCCTGCGTACCGTCGCCGAGGCGTTCGACCTCTCGGGAGTCGGGGAGTGACCTGGGTCGAGGCCATCGTCCTGGGCATCGTCCAGGGACTGACCGAGTTCCTTCCGGTCAGCTCGTCGGGTCACCTGCGGATCACCTCGGCGATCTTCTTCGACCAGGACGCCGGGGCGTCGTTCACCGCGGTCACCCAGTTGGGCACCGAGGCGGCGGTGCTGATCTACTTCGCCAAGGACATCTGGCGCATCACCCGTACGTGGCTGGTCGGCATCAGGGACAAGTCGGTGCGCTCCAGCCTCGACTACCGGATGGGCTGGTACGTCATCGTCGGCTCGATCCCGATCGGGCTGTTCGGTTTCCTGTTCAAGGACCAGATCCGCACCGCCGGGCGCAACCTGTGGCTGGTGGCCACCACCCTGATCGTGTTCGCGTTCGTGCTCGCCTTCGCCGAGTACTGGGGCCGGCAGAGCCGCACCCTGGAGAACTTCCGGATGCGCGACGGCGTGGTGATGGGTTTCGCCCAGGCGATGGCGCTGATCCCCGGGGTGTCCCGCTCGGGCGGCACGCTGACCGCGGGTCTGCTGCTCAACCTCACCCGGGAGGCGGCGGCGCGCTACTCGTTCCTGCTGGCCATCCCGGCGGTGGTGATGTCCGGGATCTTCAGCGTCGGTGACGTCTTCGAGCCGGCGGCACCCGGCACGTCGGTGCCGAGCGTCGCCCAGATGGTCGTCGCCACGATCATCGCCTTCGGCGTCGGGTACGCGGCCATCGCCTGGCTGCTGCGCTACGTCGCCCACCACACCCTGTACGTCTTCGTGCTGTACCGGGTCGCGCTGGGCACCCTGGTGCTCGCCCTGCTGATGACGGGCACCATCAGCGCCACCTGATCCGCAGTCGCCGCCGGGCCCCGCCCCCGCGCGGGGGACGGGGGCCGGTCCCCGTTCGGCGCTGCCGGCGCGTTCCCCGCGTCGGCCGTCGGCGGTGGATGTGCCGCTGGCCGGCACCCCGGGTTCGGGTGCCGGCCAGCGATCCCCCTTGTGGTGGAAAGTCTGTCGGGTCAGCTGTTCCAGTGCTCGGCCACGAGGTCGGCGGCCATCTGCTCCCACTGGGCGTAGTGGTCCGGGTACGCCGACACCTGCACCGTCTGCGCCGCCTTCGTCAGGGGCATGTCCTGCCACCCGTCGACCTGCTTGAGACCCTTCAGGAACGCCGTCGTCGAGTACTCCGGGTCGGTGATCTGCTCCACCGTGCCCCAACCCGAGGACGGACGCTGCTGGAACAGGCCCTGCGAGTCGTGGTCGTTGCGGTCACCCAGATGACCCAGGTTCTCCAGCTTCGACTCCTGCAACGCCGTCGCGATCGACACCACCGCGGCCCGCTCGTCCATGCCGGCCTTCTTCGTCGCCGCGA
>NZ_JBAKHL010000099.1:0-17791 GCF_036902715.1 Micromonospora sp. CPCC 205546 | reverse complement strand
GGCGCCGGAGCCGGCGCTGGTCGGCGCGAACGTCGGCCCGGGCGCCGGCACCCCGCCCCCTCCGCCGGTGCCGCCGGCCCCCGCGCGGCACGCCGCCTCCCACCGGGCCGGCTGGTCGGCCCGCCTCGCCCACGCCTGGCGTACGGCGGGTCGGGGCGAGCGCCTGCTCGCCGGCACGGTCGGCGGGCTGCTGCTGGTGGAGTTGCTGATCGCCCTGCTGGCCGAGCCGAACAACTTCGACTCGCAGACGTACCACCTGCCCAAGGTGGAGCACTGGGTGGCCCGGGGCGGCCTGGACTTCTGGCCCACCGCCATCCACCGGCAGGTGACCATCCCGCCCGGTGCCGAGTACCTGCTGCTGCACCTGCGCCTGTTCACCGGCGGGGACGCGCTGCACAACCTCGTGCAGTGGGCGGCCGGGGTCGGCGTACTGCTGGCGGCGACCCGGATCACCGCGCAACTCGGCGGCGGACGGCGGGCCCAACTGCTGACCGCGTTCGTGCTCGCCACCACCCCGATGGTGGCGCTGCAGGCGACCAGCACCCAGACCGACCTGGCCTGCGCCGCCTGGGTGGCCTGCGCGGCCACGCTGGCGCTGGACGGGCTGCGCCGACGCGCCGGGGTCGGGACGATGCTGGCGCTGGGCGCGGCCACCGGGCTGACCGCCCTGACCAAGACCAGCGGCATGGTCGCGGTCGGTCCGCTGCTGCTGCTCTGGGGGCTGGCCCAGCTCCGGCTGGCCCGCACCGGCCCCGCACCCGAGCGCGCCACACCTGAGCCCGCCGCGTCCGATCGCGCCGGGCGGCAGATACGCCGGACGGTCGCCGGGTCGGCGTTGATCCTGCTGGTCGCGGCGGTGGTGGTCGGGCCGTTCCTGGCCCGGGTGACCGCCGAGTTCGGGCACCCGCTGGGGCCGCCCCGGCTGCGCGAGTCCATCCCGATGGAACGGCACGACCCGCCGTCGCTGCTGGTCAACGCGCTGCGGATCGCGCACACCGCGTTCGACACGCCGCTCGCGCCCCTGCGGCGGGCGGGCGCCGAGGCGATCGTCGGCGGCGCCGAGGCGATCGGGGTGGATCCGCAGGACCGGGCCACCACCTTCGGGCGGGAGCAGTTCCCGGTGCCGTCCTGGTATCCCGACGAGGACCGGGTGGCCTTCCCGCTGGCCGGAGCGCTGTCGGTGATCGGGGCGGCGTACGCGCTGACCCGGCCGGGCCGGATCAGCCCCACGCGGGCGGGGCCGCTGCGCGCGTACGCGGTGGTCGTGGTGGCGGCCGTGCTGCTGCACACCGCCATGATCAAGTGGCAGCCGTGGGGCAACCGTCTGCTGCTCTACGCGCTGGCGCTGGCCGTACCGCTGGCGGGGCTCTGGTTGGACGCGCTGTTCCGGCGCCGCGCCGGCGGGGCGGGAGGTCGACGGTCGGTGGCGGCCGGGCTGGCGGTGAGCGTGCTGGCCACCTGCGCGCTGGCCGGGGTGCTGGCGGTGTCGTACGGCTTCCCCCGCCGGCTGGTCGGGGCGGGCTCGATCTTCACCACCTCCGAATGGGACACCCGGTTCCTACGGCGTCCCCAGTGGGCGGAGGAGTTCCGCTGGGCGGCCGAGGCGGTACGCGCGACGGACGCCCGCCGGATCGGCCTGGTGCAGCAGAACGACAACTGGGAGTACCCCTGGTGGCTGCTGCTGCGCGACGCGGACGGCCGCCCGCCGGAGCTGGTGGCGCTCCAGTCGGTGCTGCCCGGACGCCCGCCCGCCGACCCGGCCTCGGTGGACGCCGTCGTCTGCACGGGCAGCCGGCCGGCCTGCACGGCGCTGGTGCCGGCGGACTGGCGCGTGCAGTTCCGGGGCTACGTGGGCTTCGCCCTGCCGCCGGGGAGCTGACCGCAGGAAGCCGACCGGCGCACGATTCAACCAGATCGCCCGGTTCCGCACTCTGCGGCAACGATTACGAGCCGCATTCACATACCTCGAAGCCGACGCTACCTTCTGGTAACTCGATCGACGTCCCACGATCGAGCCGAAAGGAGTGCGTCGATGCTTGGTACCCCTGCCAGGCGCGAACGCGCGACCCGACGACGGGCGCTCACCGTCGTCGCCGCCGCCGCTCTCGTCCTGCCGATGCTCGCCGGAACGGGCTCCCCCGCCACCGCGGCCGACCGTCCCGCCATCCAGCCACTCCCCGCCAACCTGGAGACGATCCGCGCCGCCGAGGCCACCGCGCTCTACGGCGCGCCCGCAGTCCGCCCCATCGAGCAGCGCCGCACCGCGCTGATCACCATGGGCGACAGCCAGATCTCCGGCGAAGGGGTCGGCAACTACGTCCCCGGCACCCACGAGCCCGGCAACTGGTGCGACCGCTCGTACGACCAGGCCGTCTTCCGCACCGGGATCGCCGCCGACGAGAAGTACAACATCGCCTGCTCCGGGGCGACCCCGTGGAACCTCATCCGGGGCGGCCCGACCCAGCACAACGAGCTGAACCAGGGCGACCACCTGGCCATCAAGGCCCGCAACACGCACATCAAGCTGATCTGGGTGGTGGTCGGCGCCAACGGCGACGGCACGATCCAGTTCGGCCCGGTCGCCACCGACTGCGCCGTCCGTCGGGTCCTCCTCCAGGGACCCTGCTACCCCACCTACACCGACCAGTGGTCCGTCCGCACCGACGGCAGCCGGCGGGCCGTCCAGGACGCGCTCACCGACATCCGGCGGACCATGACCGGCGCCGGCTACCTGCAGTCCGACTACGAACTCGTGCTCATGTCGTACCCGAGCCCCGGCAGCCCGGACGTGGAGGACAACCCGAACTTCCCGGGCTGGTACTCCGGTGGCTGCCTGCTCTACCTGGCCGACACCGCGTTCGCCCGGAACAAGGCGGTGCCGCTGTTCGAGGCGGCGCTGCGGGCGGCGGCGGCCAACACGGGGACCCGCTACCTGGACGCCAGCCGGCTCTTCCACGGCCACGAGGTGTGCACCGACAGCACCTCCGTACGCGGCCTCTTCATCGAGATCGGCGTCTGGGACGAGAACGCGGCACGCCAGTCGTTCCACCCGAACAAGCGCGGGCACGGCATGTTCGCCCAGTGCGTCACGCAGTTCGTCGACTCGGGGCGCCAGCGGGCGACCTGCGTGGACCCGGCCAGCACCGGCAACGGCGTGCTCTACGACGGGCTCCTCGAGTTCAAGCAGCTGCGCAACGCCGCCACCGGCGCCTGCGTCGACGGCAAGGGCTACGACTCGCGCAACGGCACCCCCCAGCAGTCGTACGGCTGCCACGGCGGGCGCAACCAGGGCTTCTGGTACGACCCGACCCGCCAGTCGCTGCACTCGGAGCTCTCCCACGACCGCTGCCTGGACGTCTCGGGCGGGTCGCTGAGCGCCGGCACGGCGGTGAACATCCACGACTGCCACGGCGGCACCAACCAGAAGTTCGTCCTCGCCGGCAACCAGATCAAGGCCGCCGGCAACGCCGGCCTCTGCCTGGCGTTCGACAACCCGCTGCCGGGCACCCCGCGGCTGCGCCTGGCCGCCTGCTCCGCCAGCACCCGCCAGCAGTGGTCCTTCGAGTCCCGCAACTTCGCCAACCCGGTGGGCTACGGGCACGACGACTTCATCGGCTCCCGCGTCTACTGACCGCGCCAGCGGTGCCGTTCTCCTCGGGCGGCACCGCTCGCGCCGACCGGTGGCCCGGCGCGTTCGCGGCGGGCGGCGGATGTTCGGGTGAGGAGACGGGTCAGCGCACCACGGCGGGGCGGAAGTCGGCGGACCGCGCGGCCGCGCCGACGGTGGCGACGAGCCGCTCGCGGGGCGTGCGCAGCCGGGTCCGGAAGGCGTGGTTCAGCAGCGCGTCGAGCTGCCACACCTGCTTCGGGCGCCGGGTGTGGATGAGGAACCGCTCGCGGATGCCGTCGATCGCGGTGGCGGCCAGCTCGACCGAGTGCAGACGCGGGTCGGGGCTCCAGGTGACGTTGCTTAGTTCCCGGAGCTCGGTGTTGAGGTGCAGGCGCAGCCGGTGCAGCACGCGGGTCTGCTGGGTGACCACCAGCCGCCGGTGGGTCAGCAGGAGGAGGTACTCGCCGGCCATCGGGCGGTCGGGCCGGCCGCACCGGGTGACGAGGATGGTGGCGTCGCCGGAGCCGACGCAGCGGCGGAAGACTGGCATGTGGCGGGTGACGGTCTGTACCGCCAGACCGGCCTCGGCGGCGGCCGGAAGGAACGTACGGGAGAAGACGTCCATGCTCTGACCAACGACGACGGCCCGGGAGTGACGTGGGCCACGTGCAACTTGCAGAACTTCCACGGCCGACGGTCGCACCGCCTGTCCGACACCCGGGCCCACCCGCGTCGGCGGGCCCGGGTGTCCGGGCTCAGAGCAGCGGCTGCATCGCGCCGAACCCGCTGCCCAGCCGGGTCGGGCTCAGCCAGCCCCCACCGTTCCACCGGTAGCGCAGCACGTTGCCGGTCGACTGCTGGACGGCCGCCAGGTCCGGCTGGCCGTCCCGGTCGAAGTCGCCGAGCTGCACGAGGTCGCGCATGCCGCCCCAGCCGGCTCCCGCGTCGATCGGGACGCCGACCAGCCCGTCCGGGCCGCCGGGGTGGACACGCAGGCGGCCCGTGCTCTTCTCCCGGGCCAGCAGGTCGGGGCGCCCGTCCCCGGTGAAGTCGGCCCCGCCGGACAACTCGTCCATCTCGTTCCAGCCGACGCCGCCGTCGAGGGCGATCCGGCTGCCGAAGCCGGTGCCCCTGCCGGGATAGAGCCAGAGGGCGCCGGTGGAGGTCTGCACCGCCGCCAGGTCCTGGTAGCCGTCCCCGTTCCAGTCGCCGACCGGCGTGATCTCCCGCATGCTGTTCCAGCCGCTGCCGACCCGGACCCGGGTGGTCACGCCCGAGCCGTTGCCGGGATAGAACCAGAGGTAGCCGGTCGACATCTCGCGGGCCAGCAGATCCTCCCCGCCGGACCGGTCGAAGTTGCCGGCCCGGACGATCGCGTCCATGCCGTTCCAGCCCGCGCCGAGCGAGCTGCGCCCGCTGAGCGTGGCGCCGTTGCCGCCGTACACGTGCAGCTGCCCGGTCGCCGGGTCGCGGTAGCCCAGATCCGCCCAGCCGTTGCCGGTGAAGTCGCCGAACGGGGTGGCCGGCAGCACGGCGAGGTCGAGGAGGTTGCTGTCGATGTTGATCGTCACGCCGCCCCACGTCTCGTGGTGGTCGCCGCGGTACTGCTTCATCCGCTGCTTCGGCATCCAGTACGACTCCGGCAGCGCCTCGTCCGTCACCGCCTGCACGCCGTCCCAGCGGGCGAAGTCCAGGTAGTCGGGGCGGCCGTGGCCGGCCCGCTCGTAACCGGAGACCTGGTCCGCCAGGCCGCCGGAGGCCACGTCGGTGTAGAAGCCGGAGAAGTAGCCGTGGTCGTGCAGCCGGATGGTCCAGGCGTGGGTGAAGGTCTGCACCGCCGCCGAGCAGGCCGCGTCACCGCCCGGGTACTTCTCCATGTTGTAGAAGACCGTGCTCTCCCGGGGCAGGCCCAGGTCACGGGCCCGCGCCGCGGCGTCGTCGGCGGCCGCCCGCCCCTGTGCCGCCGCCTGCGCCGGATCGATCCGAGGCTTGCTGGTGCTGCGGCAGGGCGCCTGCGGCCCGACGTAGAGCGGGAAGAACCGCCAGCCGGCCGCGGCCTGCGTGCTCACCCACTCCCGGGTCAGGTTCGGCTGGGCACACGCCCGGCCGTTCCCTCCGATGTAGATGCCCACCGCCCGGTACGGCGAGGCCAGCCACGCCTTCATCGCGGCGTTCGACGGCGCGGTGCAGGTGTCGAAGCCCTGGCCGGTGAAGGTGCCCGGGTGCGGCCCGGTGTAGTCGGCGCGGGCAGGCGTCGCCGTGGTGGTCAGGGCGGCACCGGCGCCGAGTACGGCGACCGCCGCCGCGACGGCCCGTAGGGTGCCCCGCCGGCGGCCGGCGGGCAGAGTGCGATTGAGCGTCACGAGTCCCCGATCCCCGTCTGTGGATGGCCGGCGGGCGGACGTGGAGACGTCTCTGGCTCGACGCCGGCGCGCCGATTCTGCCCGGGCCGGTCGTCCTTGTCGAGACCGGCGGCCACGACAGCCGCCAGGCCGGGTCCGCCCGCGTTCGGCGGACCCGGCCTGGCGGCGCACGGAGCAGCGGGAATCTCCCCTAGAGCAACTCGACGATGGTCGCGTTGGCCATGCCGCCGCCCTCGCACATCGTCTGGAGGCCGTAGCGGATGTCGTTGTCCCGCATGTGGGCGAGCATCGTGGTCATGATCCGGGCGCCGGAGCCGCCGAGCGGGTGGCCGAGGGCGATCGCGCCTCCGCGCGGGTTGAGCCGCTCCGGGTCCGCCTCGGTCTCCGCCAGCCAGGCCAGCGGCACCGGCGCGAACGCCTCGTTCACCTCGTACACCCCGATCTCCTCGATGCCCAGCCCCGCGCGGCGCAGCGCCTTCGCGGTGGCCGGGATGGGTGCGGTGAGCATGGTGACGGGGTCGTCGGCGGCGACGACGGCGGTGTGCACCCGGGCCAGCGGGCGCAGGCCGTGGCGACTGGCCCACTCGCTGGTCGTGACGGCGAGCGCCGCCGCGCCGTCGGAGATCTGCGAGGCGGAGCCGGCGGTGACGACCCCGTCCGCGCGGAACGGGGTGGCCAGCTCGCCGAGCTTCTCCAGCGAGGTGTCCCGCCGGATCCCCTCGTCGGCGGTGAACTTGCCGCCGTCGGCCAGGGCCACCGGGGCGATCTCGGCGTCGAAGGCGCCGGCGTCCTGCGCGGCGGCGGCCTTCTCGTGGCTGGCGAGGGCGAACTCGTCGAGCTGCGCCCGCGAGAGGCGCCAGCGCCCGGCGATGAGTTCCGCCCCGACGCCCTGGTTGAACGGCAGCGGCGCGTCGTCGGCGAAGCCCTCGACGCCGCGGTAGCGGTCGCGCAGCTGGTCGCTGAAGGGCGAACCGCCGGCCACGCTGGAGCCCATCGCGACCCGGGTCATCGACTCGACGCCACCGGCGACGACCAGGTCGGCCTGGCCGGAGAGGACGGTCGCGGCGGCGAAGTGCAGGGCCTGCTGACTGGAGCCGCACTGCCGGTCGAGGGTGGTGCCGGGCACCGACTCGGGCCAGCCGGCGGCGAGCACGCCGTTGCGGGCGATGTTCCACGACTGGTCGCCGACCTGGGAGACGCAGCCCCAGACCACGTCGTCGACCTGGGCCGGGTCGATGCCGGTGCGCTCGGCGAGCGCGCGTAGCACGTGCGCCGAGAGGTCGACCGGGTGCACGGCGGCCAGGCTGCCCTTGCGCCGCCCCACCGGGGTGCGTACCGCGCCGACGATGACTGCGTCACTCATGATGACTACTCCCCGGTAACTTGGGCCGGCCCCGATCCTACGTCGTCGGTGGGCCGGGTGTCCTCCCCCGGCGCCCTGGCATGCTGAACGGATGCCTGCGCACCCGGCCCCGACCCACCAGTGGCGGGTGCCGCCCGCCCTGCCGGCGCTCAAGCTGACCGGCGCGGCCGCGCTGCTGGCCCTGGCGCTGCTCCTCGACGGTGGCGACCGGATCCGGCTGGCGCTGGCCGTGCTCACGGCGGTCGCGCTCGCCGGCTGGGCGGCGCGCGACCTCCTCGCGCCGGTCCGCCTCGCGGTCGACCCGGACGGGATCACGGTCGTCCGGGGCTTCGCGGGGCACCGGCGGCTGCCCTGGTCGACGGTCGAGAAGGTGACCGTGGACCGTCGCGCGCGGCGCGGACTGACCAGCGAGCTGCTGGAGATCGACGCGGGGGAGTCGCTGCACCTCTTCGGCCGTCACGACCTCGGCGCGGATCCCGCCGAGGTGGCCCGGGCCCTGCACGAGGCCCGCCCGCACTGAGCGGGCCCGCCCGGCCGGGCGGAGGGTCAGCCGCCGACGATGGCCGCGGTACGGACCAGGGCCAGGCCGATCAGCGCCACCACGATCACCGCGCCGCCCGCGAACTGCACCAGCGTCCGGCGCGACCGTGGGGCGTACGCGAACACGAGCGCCAGCAGCGCGCCGATCACCAGGCCGCCCAGGTGCCCGGGGATCGAGATGCCCGGCACGGTGAACGTGAAGACCAGGTTGATCACCAGGATGGGCAGCACCTGGGAGATGTCCCGCCCCATCTTCCGTTCGATGACCACCAGCGCGGCGAACAGTCCGAAGATCGACGTGGAGGCGCCGGCGGTGAGCTGGTTCTCGGCGCTGAACAGGTAGGCGGCGACGTTGCCGCCCAGCCCGGCGACCAGGTAGAGCGCCAGGAACCGCAGCGGCCCGAGGCTGGCCTCCAGCGACCGGCCGAGCACCCACAGCGCCCACATGTTCAGCAGCAGGTGGACCACGCCGTAGTGCAGGAACATGGCGGTGACCAGGCGGTACCACTCGCCCTCCGCGATGCCGCCGACCGTGCCGTCCGGGAAGAGCGCGCCGCCCAGCACCGAGCCCCAGTCGGTCAGCGGGGTGCTGCCGCCCATCAGGCCGCCGAAGCCGGAGCCGCCGACCGCCGCGTCCCCGCCCCGGTCGGAGGCGATGGAGAGCAGCATCATCAGCACGTTGAGCGCGATCAGCGCCTTGGTGACGTAGCCGTGCCGACCGGCGGTACCGCCGCCGAAGGCGGTACGCGCCGGTCGCACGCTACGACGTCCCTCCGCCACGCACTCCGGGCACTGGAACCCGACCGACGCCTCCCGCATGCAGTCCGGACAGATCGGCCGGTCGCAGCGGGTGCAGCGGACGTACGTCTCCCGGCCGGGGTGCCGGTAGCAGACCGGGGTGGTGGGTGGCGACTCGCTCACCGCACGCGCCCGCCGTCGCGGATCGCGCGACCCACCAACCGGTTCCGGCCCTCGGAGCGCTCAGTCATGTCGGCAAAGGTACCTCGCGGACCGCTCAGGCAGCCGGCCGCTCGATCTCGACCCGCTCGATGACGACGTCCTGCAGCGGCCGGTCGTTCGGGCCGGTCGGGGTGTTGGCGATCGCGTCGACGACCTTCACCGACTGCTCGTCGGCCACCTTCCCGAAGATGGTGTGCCGGTTGTTCAGGTGTGGCGTCGGCGACACGGTGATGAAGAACTGCGAGCCGTTGGTGCCGGGCCCGGCGTTCGCCATCGCCAGCAGGTACGGCTGGTCGAAGCGCAGCTCCGGGTGAAACTCGTCACCGAACTTGTAACCCGGGCCACCGCGACCGGTGCCGGTCGGGTCGCCCATCTGGACCATGAAGCCGCTGATCACCCGGTGCGAGATGGTGCCGTCGTAGTACGGCCCGCTGCCCGGCTGACCCGTGCGCGGGTCGGTGTATTCGCGGGTGCCCTCCGCCAGTTCAACGAAGTTCCTGACGGTCTTCGGGGCGTGGTTCTGGAAGAGCTCCAGCCGGATCGGGCCAGCGTTGGTGTGCAAGGTGGCGTAGACAGCCTCGGCCACGGGTACTCCTCAGTCGTTGGTCAGTTCCATGCGGATCCTCCCATGTGCCCGATCTGGCAGTGCGGAGGCATCCGAAGGTGGAGGATGACGAAGGAACAACTCCCAGGAGGTGGGACCGTGTTTGGAATCGGGCGGCGTAAGACCCAGGGGCAGCTGGCCAAGGTGGAGCTGAACCAGGGCCTCGGTCACCTGAGGCAGGCCGCGACGTACGCCGCGAGGGGCGCCGGCGCCACCGTCGCCCCGCGGGTCCAGGCGGCCCGGGGCGCGGTCGCGCCGACGGCCGTCATCGTGCGCGACCGCGCGTCCAGCGGCCTCGCGTCCACGGTCGCGGCGCTCGCGCCGCTGGCCCTGGCCGTCCGCAAGGCGCAGGCCGAGGCGGCGGGCAAGGCGGTCACCGGCCGGAAGGCCCTGGCAGCCAAGCAGGTCGCGGCCGGCAGGAAGGTCAAGGCGAAGAACATGAAGGCTTCCCGGAAGAAGAACTCCCGCCGGGGCGGGTCCATGATGACCGGCCTGCTCGCGGCCGGCGCGGTCGCCGGGGTCACCGCGATGGCGATGCGGCGGCGCCGGGAGCAGCAGGAGTGGGCCGAGTACGACCCGACCCGCACCCTGGAGCCGATGAAGGACGAGGTGGAGACGATGGAGATCCGTACCCCGGTGACCGACGCCTCGACGATGTCGAGCGGCTCGGGTGTGGCCGGCGGCCCGACCGGTGCCGGCAGCTCGGCGGTGGCCGGCGGCGACAGCGCCTCCACCACCACCCCGGGCAAGCAGCCGACGGTGCACGCGACGGACAAGGTCCCGTCGGTGGCCGAGGGCGCCAAGGACACCTCGGGCCGTCCGGCGGACGACCTGACCGAGGCGCTCGGCAAGGGCGGCGCCAGGACCAACGGCCGCCACTGACACCCCGGTCGGTCCCGGAAAGCGCCGGCGAGCGGGACTCCCCCCCGCCCCGCCGGCGCTTCCGCGTCCGGTGGCGGCCGTCAGAGCCAGCCGTTGCGGCGGAACCAGCGGTAGAGGGCCAGCGAGATCGTGAGCATCAGGGCGAGGACGACGGGATAGCCGTACGTCATCTTCAGCTCCGGCATGACCTCGAAGTTCATCCCGTAGATGCCGGCGATGGCGGTCCAGACGGCGGCGATGGCGGCCCACGCCGCGATCTTGCGCATGTCGTTGTTCTGGTCGACCGTGACCTGCGCCAGCCGCGCCTGCAGGATCGAGTTGAGCAGGTCGTCGTAGGAGTTGACCTGCTCGACGGTGCGGCTGAGGTGGTCCTGCACGTCGCGGAAGTAGCGGCGGATCTCCTTCGGCACGTCGCGGTTCATCTGCGCGGTGAGGGTCAGCAGCGGGCGCTGCAACGGCATCACCGCCCGCTTGAACTCCACCAGCTCCCGCTTCATCTGGTAGATCCGCTGGATCCGGCCGGTGGACTGGCGGTCGAACACGTCGGCCTCCAGCGTGTCGAGGTCGTCCTCCAGCCGGTCGGCGACCTCCAGGTAGAGGTCCACGACCCGGTCGGTGACCGCGTACGCCACCGCCCAGGGTCCCTGGAGCAGCAGGTCCTGCTTCGTCTCCAGGTCGGCCCGCACGGGAGCCAGCCGGCAGGCGTCCCCGTGTCGGACGCTGACCAGGAAGTTCGGGCCGATGAAGAGCAGCACCTGGCCGGTGTCGACGACCTCGGAGTGCTCGGTCAGCTCGGCGTGCTCGCAGTACCGGGCGGTCCGCAGCACCAGGAAGCTGACCTCGCCGAACTGCTCCAGCTTGGGACGCTGCTGCGCCTTCACCGCGTCCTCGACGGCCAGCTCGTGCAGCCCGTACGTGGCGGCGATGGCGCTCATCTCGGCCAGCTCCGGTTCGTGCAGGCCGAGCCAGACGAAGCCGTGCCTCTCGCGGCGGGCCGCGGCGAGCGCCTCGGCGTACTGCCAGTCGCCGGCCTGCCTGCGGCCGTCCACGTAGAGGGCGCAGTCGACGACCGAGTTGCGCCGCGGGCCGTCCGGCGCGGCGGCCTGCTGCGGGTCGGAGTTGAGCCGGCGGGTCATGGCCCGCACCGGCGCCACCCAGTCCCGGGGCCTGAGCACCCGTCCGCCGTTGGACGCGGTCGTCCGCTCCCGGTCCGTCATCACGCCCCCTCCCACGCGCTGCCGCCGGTGAACACTACGCCGCCGTCGATGATCACCGCCGGTGACGATCGCCGGGAGGGTGGCGCCGGGCGGGCCGGGTCGCATCAGGGGGGTGAGGGGACGACCCGGCCCGACCCGACGCCCTTTTGGGGGCGGGGATCGTGCTGGTCGCGCCGCTGCACGTGCCGTCGGTCGGGCCGGCGTGGGCTCGTCGCCGGGGGCGGCGGGGCCGGCACCGGGCGGCGGGTTCCGCTACACGTGGTGAGTGGCGCTCGCAGCATTGTGGGCCGTCGGCCGCCCCGGCGGGAGACCCGGGGCGGCCGCGATCGACCAAGTGTCAGGAATCTGACAGAAATTCAGCTCCGGACGGCCGCCATCGCCTCCGCCAGCCGCCGCACGCCCTCGTCGATCCGGTCCGCGGTCACGGCCGAGTACGCCAGCCGCAGCGCGTGCCGCCCGCCGTCGACGACGAAGTCGCTGCCCTTGACCACCGCCACCCCGCGCTCGGCTGCGGCCGGCGCGAGCCGGTCGACCTCCACGTCCTCGGGCAGCTCGACCCAGAGGAAGTAGCCGCCGTCCGGCTCCACGAAGCGGGCCTCGGGGATGTGCCGGCGCAGGGACTCGGCCAGCACCCGGGCCCGCTCGCCGAGCGCGGCGCGCACCGTCTCGATGGAGCGCGCGATGTCGCCGGAGACGCAGAACTGGTGCACGATCGCCTCGGAGACCATGCCCGGCGAGATGTAGAGGCTGGTCGCCTTCTTCGCGATGTCGCCGATCAGGTCCGCCGGACCGACCAGGTAGCCGACCCGTACCCCGGGGCAGACCGTCTTGGTGAAGCTGGAGGCGTGCACCACGACGCCACGCGTGTCCATCGAGAGCATCGACGGCAGCGCCTCGCCCCGGAACCGGATGTCGGCGTACGGGTCGTCCTCGAAGATCGTGAACTCGTACTCGGCGGCGAGGTCGAGCAGCTCGCGGCGCTTCTCCAGGCTGAGGGTCACGCCGGCCGGGTTCTGGTAGTTCGGGATGACGTGCGCCAGCCGGGGGCGCACCCCCGACTCCAGCAGCTTGCGCAGCTCGGCGGTGTCGAGGCCGTCCGGCTGGATCGAGACGCCGTGCAGCTCGCCGCCCATCCGCTGGAGGTTGAGCAGCGTCCGGTCGTACGTCGGACGCTCCACCACCACCGCGTCGCCGGGGCGGACCAGGTGGTCGAAGAGGAACGCGTCCGCCTGCAACGACCCGTTGGTGATCAGCACCTGGTCGGCGGAGACCCCGTGCTTCTCGGCGATCCACTTCCGCAGCGGGAGGTAGCCGACGGAGGTGCCGTAGGCGGTCACCCCGGCGGGGTCGGCGTCGAAGGCGCGGACGGCGGCGGCCTTGAGCCCCTCGACATCGACGATGTCCAGCGAGGGAGCGCCACGGGCGAAGGAGATCAGCTGCTCGGCGGTCATGGCTGTTCAGCGTACGGAAGGCGACGGGGTGCGTGCGCCAGGCACGGCGATGTCCGCATCCTGAGCCACCGGGACGGGTGACCGGCGTCCACCGGTCGGCGACAGGTCAGACCGGAAGGACGAGCGGGTCGTGCTGCGCCTCCCGGGAGAGCCCGTCCACGTGCAGACCGAGCGCCGCGATGAGCTGCCCCCAGTCGAAGTAGGACCGCCAGGCCGCGATCTTGCCGCGCCGGACCCGGACGACGTCCACCACCTCCCAGCTCACCAGCCGGCCGGTCGGCGCGACGGTGCCGAACGGGGTGTGCAGCACCCCGGTGTGGGTGCCGGTCAGCCGCTGCTCGACGGCCGCGCCGCCGGCCGTCTGCACGGACCCGATCGGGTCGACGACCAGGTCCGGGAAGGCGCCCGTCCAGGTGCGCAGCAGGGCGGGCAGCTCGGTCGGGCGCACCGTGACGCCGGGCATGGAGTAGAAGGCGTCGGCCGCGTAGAGGTCCGGCAGCCGGGCCACGTCCCGCCGCAGGAGCATCGCGTACTGCTGCTCGACCAGCCGATCCGCGCCGCGCATGGGGACCTCCCTCGCGGATCACGGCCCGTCCGCGCCCGCACCGAATCCTTACCCGTCGATCGGCCCGCCACACCCCGCGCGGAGAAGACCGGGGCGTCGCCGGAACGCGCCGACGCTCGCTACTGTCGTGGCGTGTCCACCGAGCCTCTGCGCTGCGCCGGCGCGCTGATCGTCGACGACGACGGTCGACTCTTCGTCCAGCGACGATCCGCCCAGCGGCGCATCTTTCCCAATTGTTGGGACATCGTCGGCGGTCACCTGGAACCGGGCGAGGACTGGATGGACGCGCTGCGCCGGGAGGTGACCGAGGAGACCGGCTGGACGGTGTCGCACGTGCTCGGCCAGGTCGGGGAGCACCACTACGTCGCCGACGACGGCCTGGCGCGCATCGAGCGCGACTGGCTGGTCCGGGTCGACGGCGACCTGGCCCGGCCGACGCTCGAGGTGGGCAAGCACACCGAGTTCCGCTGGCTCGCCGCCGACGAGCTCGACCTGCTCGACGAGCACCGCGACGTCAACGACGGCCTCATCCGGCGGATCGCGGACGAAGGTTTCGCCGCCCTGCGTTCGATCGGTCTGTGAACGACACCGTCGAGCTGGCGCCGCACCGGTTCGCCGGCCTCGTCGCCCCGGCGGTCGAGCGGGCGTTCGTCGCCGGCATCCTCGCCGGCCGCGACGGCGGCGGCGCCGAGCTGAGCCAGCGGTACGGCGGGCCGGCGGCCACCGGCTTCCTGCTGGAGTTCCGCACCCGCCTCGCGGCACCGGGCGGGACGGTCGACGAGGCGGGCTTCGCGGCGGTCACCCGCTACCGGGACCCGGTCGAGTGCCGGCGGGCCCTGGACAAGCAGGTGGCGTACGGGATGATCCACCGCAGCCCGGAGGGCGGGCTCTCCGCCACCGAACGCGGGCTGGCCTTCCTCGCCGAGATCTGGCAGGTGCACGCGGAGGTCACCGAGGAACTCTGGGCGGGGCACGAGGACCGGGTGCTGCGGCTGGTGGAGGCGTTCGGCCGGGTGCTCACGTGCGCGCTGGTGCTGGCCGACGAACAGGGCGCCGAGGCCGGTGCCGCGTTCGCCGCGACGGCGCCGCCGTACGAGCCGGACGGCACCCCGCCCGGCGTGCTGCTGCTGAACCGGCTCGGCACGATGCGCTACCACCGGGCCGACGCGCACGCCGCCGCGTGGACCGCCGCCGGGCACGACGCGGCGAGTGCCGCCGCCCTGCCGCCCGGCCCGGAGCAGCTCGCCATCGAGCTGGAGACCGACCGGCGGGCCGCCGCGCCGTACGCCGTGCTGGCCGCCGAGGAGCGGCTCGGGGTGCTTGCTGACCTGGCGGCGCTGCCCGGCTGACCCGGTTGACCGCAGCGGCGCCGCCGCACGGGGCTATCCTCCAGCGGTGACCGGGAGTCGTACGAGGGAGGACGCCTCAATGATCGGGATGGTGCTGGCAGCCGGGGCGGGGCGCCGGCTGCGCCCGTACACCGACACCCTGCCCAAGGCGCTGGTGCCGGTGGACGGTGACACCACCATCCTGGACATCTCGCTGCGCAACCTGGCCGAGGTGGGGCTCACCGACGTGGTGATCGTGGTCGGCTACGCCGCCGACGCGGTCGTCTCCCGGCAGGCGGAGCTGGAGAAGAAGTACGGCGTCACGATCACCCTCGTGCACAACGACAAGGCCGAGGAGTGGAACAACGCCTACTCCCTGTGGCTGGCCCGCGAGCACTTCGCCCGCGGCGTGCTGCTGGTCAACGGCGACACCGTGCACCCGGTGAGCGTGGAGAAGACCCTGCTGGCCGAGCGCGGCCCGGGCATCCTGCTCGCCGTCGACACCATCAAGCCGCTGGCCGAGGAGGAGATGAAGACCACCTTCGACGCCGCCGGCCAGCTCACCCGGATCACCAAGATCATGGATCCGGGCGAGGCGTACGGGGAGTACATCGGCGCGACGCTCATCGAGCCGCAGGTGGCCGACGCCCTCGCCGACGCGCTGGAGGCGACGTGGCGGCGCGACCCGAACCTCTACTACGAGGACGGCTACCAGGAGTTCGCCGACCGTGGCGGCGAGGTGCGGGCGGCGCCGATCGGTGACGTCTCCTGGGTCGAGGTCGACAATCACGCCGACCTGGCCCGGGCGCGGGAGATCGCGTGCCGCTACTAGCCCGTACGGTCAACACCCCGCTCGTGATCGAGGTCCGGCGGGGTGCGGTGGCCGACCTCGGGCCGCTGCTGGCCGACCGGCGGATCTCGGCCGGCGGGGACGTGGCGGTCGTGGTCGGCCCCGGCCAGGGTGAGCGGATCGCCGAGCTGTGCCGGCCGTCGCTCGGCGCGGCCGACGTCTTCACGGTCGTCGGCGGCACCATCGACGCGGCGAACGACCTCGGCGACCGGCTGCGGCGTCGCCACTACGACGCCGTGGTGGGCATCGGCGGCGGCAAGACCATCGACACCGCCAAGTACGCGGCCACCCGCTACGGGATGCCGATGGTGACGGTGGCGACCAGCCTGGCGAACGACGGCATCGCCTCGCCGACCGCCTCGCTCGACCACGAGGGCGGCAAGGGCTCCTACGGCGTGCACATCCCGATCGGCGTCATCATCGACCTCGACTTCGTGGAGAACGGCCCGGACCGGCAGACCCAGGCCGGCATCGGCGACGCGGTGAGCAACCTGAACGCCTGCGCCGACTGGGAGCTGGCCCACGAGGTACGCGGCGAGCCCATCGACGGGCTCGCGGTCACCCTGGCCAGGACGGGCGCCGAGGCCCTGCTCAACCACCCGGGCAAGATCACCGACGACGGCTTCCTCACCACGCTGGCCGAGGCACTGATCATGGGCGGCATCGCCAGCTCGGTGTGCGGGTCAACGCGCCCCGCCAGCGGCGGCGACCACGAGATCTCCCACGCGATCGACCGGCTCCACCCCGGCACCGCCGCCCACGGGGAGCAGGTCGGGCTCGGCGCCCTCTTCTGCACGTTCCTGCGCGGAGACACCGACCGGTTCGGTCGGCTCGCCCGTTGCCTGCACCGGCACGGTCTCGCCACCACGCCGGGCGAGCTGGGCCTGACCGACGAGCAGTTCGTCGATGCCGTGCAGTTCGCGCCCCGGACCCGCCCGGACCGCTACACGATCCTCGAACACCTGGCGATGTCGCCTACCGAGACGCGGGGACGGCTGGCAGACTACGCCGGTGCAATCCGCGACCACCTTGGCTGAGCCCCGTCCCACCGTCGCCGACTTCCACCGGGTGAACCGGGGCGGCGGCCTGTTCAGCGAATCGATCAGCCAGTGGCTGGGCGCGGTCTTCGCGCTCGTCGCCCAGCGCCTCGGGCTGCGCCCGACCGCGCTGACCATCGCCAACCTGGTGCTCGGCCTGGCCACCTCGGTCACCGTGGTCGCGCTCGCCGGGCCGGTCGCCGCCGGCGAGGTGCCGGCCTGGGCGGTCGGGCTGCTCGCGCTGGTCGGCTGGCAGGTCGCGTACTGCCTGGACTGCGCCGACGGTCAGCTCGCCCGGGTGACGGGGCAGGGCAGCGCCGCCGGCGCCCGGGTCGACGTGCTCTGCGACGTGGCCGCCCAGATCGCCCTGGTCGCCGCCCTGTCGGCGACGGCCGTGGCGCAGGAGCCGTCCACGCCGAGCTGGCTGGTCGCCATCTTCGCCGGCACCTGGATGGTCAACCTGGTCACCTCCGTGATGCAGGCCGGCCCGAACGCCGCCAGCATGGTCACCTCGACCTCGCTGCCCGTACGCCTCGTGAAGCTCGTCCGCGACTACGGCGCGGTGATCTTCGCCGCCGGCCTGGTGCTGGCCTTCGCCCCGGGCCTGGTCCTCTGGGTGATCGTGGCGTTCACGATCGTCAACGGCGGCTTCCTGTTCGCCAGCATCGCCTTCTCCGCCCGCGCCTCCCTGCGCTGAGGTGTGCCGCCGGGGCGGCCTGCGCCGGCGCGACCGGCCGTACGGGAGATCTTGGCAGGGAACGGCCCCTCCAGGGGCGCTTCGCTACCAAGACCTCCCGTCATCCCGGCCTAGCGGGGCTGGGCGCGGCGCGAGACGTCCGCGTAGATGTCGAGGAGGCGCTTGGTGACCACGTCGGGGTGGAACGTGCGCTCGTAGCGGGCGCGGGCCGCCGGGGCCAGCGTCGCCGCGCCGGCCCGGGCCACCGGCAGGGCGGCGGCCATGGCGGCCGGCTCCGGGGGCACCACCCAGCCCGCCTCGCCCGCCGCCACGCCGGTGGGCAGC
>NZ_JBAKHL010000098.1:0-17883 GCF_036902715.1 Micromonospora sp. CPCC 205546 | reverse complement strand
TTCCGCGCGGGCCGGCGGCGACGGCGCGGAGGTCGGCGGCGGCGCGGAGGCCGCCGGCGGGAGGGACGGCGGCCGGCGGCGGGAGGGGCGGTACGGTCGGATCGCGTCGCGCGGCGGGGCCCGCCCTGGCCGGCGGCCGGGGCCGGTTGGTCGGGTCCCGGTCCATCGGGTAACCTGGCCAGGTTGCCCGGGCTGCGCCTGGCGGCGACCTCATGAACGTTTCAATCCCAGGAGTATCCCGTGGCTAGCGTGTGCGACGTCTGTGGCAAGGGACCGGGCTTCGGCCACAACGTGTCCCACTCGCACCGGCGGACCAACCGCCGCTGGAACCCGAACATCCAGTCGGTGCGTACCCCGGCCGGTGGCGGCAACACCAAGAAGTTGAAGGTCTGCACCTCCTGCATCAAGGCTGGCAAGGTCACCCGCGCCTGACGCGGTAGGCCCCACCCTTCGCACTCGCCATTGCCGGCGGGCCGTGACGGCCCGCCGGCTCTGTCGTGTCCGTCGACCGCTGTGTCGTGTCCCGTCCACCCACGGGGCCCACGGGCACACCGGACGGGTCGAGCCCACGGGACGTCAGGGCCCACGCACCGGTCAGCGCGTGCGCCGGACGGGTCAGAGCGTGCGGGCGAAGGAGATGCAGCCCGGGGCGTCCCGGTAGTAGCCGAAGTTAGGGATCCGCTCGTAGCCGGCCGCCGTGTACATGGCGATGGCCTCCGGCTGCTTGTCGCCGCACTCCAGGACGATCCGCTTGCGCCCGTGCTCCCGCGCGGAGCGCTCCACCGCCGCCAGCACCGCCCGGGCCACGCCCCGCCCCCGGGCCGCCGGCGCGGTGTACATCCGCTTCAGCTCGGCGGTCTCGCCCTCGTCACCGTGGCTGCGCCAGCCGCCGCAGCCGACCGGCTCGCCGCCGAGGTGGGCGACGAGGAAGGCTCCGGCGGGTGGCTCGAACTCGCCCGGGTCGACGGGGGTCTCGTCGCCGCTGCCGCCGTAACGGGCGCCGAGGTCGGCCAGTGCGGCACGGATCAGCCGCTGCGCCACCGCCGAGTCGAAGCGCTCGACGCGAATCTCGATCTCACTCACGGAGTAAAGGGTACGACGGCGATCGGCCCTTACCGGAAGTGGTCCCAGCCAGCGGGTCCGTCGTACGGCTGTCCGTCGACGGTGACACCCGAGCCCTCCGTGACCGCGCCGATGGGCCGCCAGTCGGGCGGCAACGCCACCGCCGACGGGAAGGTCGCGGCCAGCGCGTGGTCGTCGCCCCCGGCGAGCAGCCAGGAGTACGGGTCGACGCCGAGCGCCTGGGCGGCGTCGCGCATCTGCCGGGGCACCTCGAAGGCGTCCCGGCGCACGTCCACGGCGACCCCGCTGGCCTTCGCCACGTGCCCGAGGTCGGCGAGCAGCCCGTCCGACACGTCGATCATGGCGGTGGCGCCGAGCCGGGCGGCGTGCGGCCCCGCCGGATAGGGCACCTCGGGCCGCCGGTACGCCTCCACCAGCAGCCGGGGCGTGCGGAAGCCCCGGGAGAGCACGGTCAGCCCGGCCGCCGCGTACCCGGTGCGGCCGGCCAGGGCCAGCACGTCCCCCGGCCGCGCGCCGGAGCGCGTCACCGGCGGCCGGCCGCCGAGGTCGCCGAGGGCGGTCACGGCGATGGTCAGGGTCGGACTGGCCGACATGTCCCCGCCCACGACGCTCGCGCCGACCTTCGCCGCCTCGGCGGCCAGCCCGTCGGCGAGCTCCTCGGCCCATCCGGGGTCCAGCTCCGGCGGCATGCAGAGCGCGACCAGCAGGGCGGTCGGCTGCGCCCCCATCGCGGCGATGTCCGCCAGGTTGGCCGCCGCCGCCCGGTGGCCGACGTCACGCGCGCCGGACCAGTCCCGCCGGAAGTGCCGCCCCTCCACCAGCACGTCGGTCGATGCCACCACCCGGGCGTCCGGGGCGGCCACCACCGCCGCGTCGTCCCCGGGACCGAGCAGCACGGTCGATCCGTACGACAACCGGGCGGTCACCCGGTCGATCAGGCCGAACTCGCCGACCCCCGCGACACTCATGCCGCTCCTCCGCCGCGCTCGCTCACCGCTTCTCCTCGACCACCGATAGGGATCAGTCCTGGTCCGTAAGGTACTTTCTCCCTTCGAGCCGCTCCGCAGGCGGCGACGGACGGAGGTCGAGTCGTGGTTCAGGCGTACATCCTCATCCAGACCGAGGTCGGTCGGGCGCGTGACGTGGCCGGTCTCATCTCGGATCTTGCCGGCGTCGTCCGCGTCGACGCCGTCACCGGGCCGTACGACGTGGTCGTGCTCACCGAGGCGAACACCGTCGACGAACTCGGCAAGCTCATTGTCAGCAAGGTGCAGATGGTGCCCGGCATCACCCGCACCCTCACGTGTTCGGTGGTGCGCCTGTAAGTGGACAAGATCACTGACTCTCCCGTGACCGATTCCGCCCAGCCCGGCGCCGAGCAGCCGGCCCGCGACCGGACGACCCGCGGCGCCGCGCTGATCGCGACGCTCGTCGCGCTGCCGATCACCCTGCTGGTGGGCGGGCTGGCGTTCACCCAGCTCTCGCCGGACGAGCGGGCCGAGCCGGCCGCCACGCCGAGCGCCACCGTCCCCGGGCCCCGCTCCAGCGCCCCGGTCGAGATGGCCGCCCCCGCGCTGGCCGAGCGGCCCGCCACGGTCTGCCGGGCCCTGCTCTCCCAGTTGCCAGCCACGGTCAACGACCTCCCGCAGCGCCCCGTCACCGCCGGCCCGGAGCAGAACGCCGCATACGGCGACCCGGCGCTCACCGTCGCCTGCGGCGGCGCGGAGCCGACCGTCGGCGAGACGGAGGACGTCTGGACGGTCAACCGGGTCTGCTGGTACGCCACCGAGCAGGCCGACGCCACGGTGCTCACCACGCTGGACCGGGAGACCGCCGTCACGGTCCGCGTGCCGCGCTCCTACGGTCAGGCGTTGCAGTGGGTCGCTCCCGTCTCGGACACCATCGTGGCCTCGGTGCCCTCCGGCGGCGACGCCCCCAGCGGCTGCCGGGGCTGACGAGGTCGGGCTCAGTGCAGGCCGGCGCCGCGGTGCAGGGCGGTGCGGATGAGGCGGTTGACCAGCTTCGGGTACTCCAGCCCGGCCGCCGCCCACATCCGCGGGAACATCGACGTCGGGGTGAAGCCCGGCATGGTGTTGATCTCGTTGAGGTAGACGTCCCACTGCGCGGTGACGAAGAAGTCGACCCGGGCCAGGCCGGCGCAGTCGAGCGCGGTGAAGGCACGGACGGCGTACTCCTGGACCTGCCGGGTCACCCGCTCCGGCAGGCCGGCGGGGATGTCGTACTCGCAGGCGGACTCGGCGTCGATGTACTTCGCCTCGAAGTCGTAGAAGTCGTAGTCGCCGACGACCCGGACCTCGGCGAGCACCGACGCCTCGGGCGCGCCACCGGCCTCGCCCTCCAGCACGCCGCACTCGATCTCGCGGCCGACGACGGCCGCCTCGACGAGCACCTTCGGGTCGATCCGGCGGGCCGTGGCGACGGCGGCGTCCAGGTCCGCCCAGTCGGTGACCTTGGTGATGCCGAACGACGAGCCGGCCCGCGACGGCTTGACGAAGACCGGCAGCCCGAGCCGCTCCTTCTCCGCCTCGCTCAGCGTCATCCCGTTGCGCAGCACCGCGTACGGACCCACCGGGATGCCCTCGGCGGCGCAGAGCTTCTTGGTGAACTCCTTGTCCATGGCGGCTGCGGAGGCGAAGACCTTCGCCCCGACGTACGGGATGCCGGCCATCTCCAGCATGCCCTGGATGGTGCCGTCCTCGCCGTAGGCGCCGTGCAGCACCGGGAAGACCACGTCGACGTCGGCGAGGGCCCGGGGACCGTCGGTGGGGTCGAGCACCATGAGCCCGTTGCCGGTCGGGTCGGCGCGCAGCACGACGTCGGTGCCGGACTCGGCGGTGATCTCGGGCAGCCGGCGCGCGGTGATCGCCAGCTGGCCGGCGTCGCCGCTGGTCAGCACCCACCGGCCGGCCCGGGTGATGCCCACCGGCACCACCTCGAACTCGTCCGGGTCGAGGGCGCCGAGGACACTGCCGGCGCTGACGCAGGAGATGCCGTGCTCCGGGCTGCGGCCGCCGAACACGATCGCCACGCGGGTCCTGCCTGGGGTGGTCACTGCGTCACCTCTTCGTACGCGACTGCTCCGGTCGTGGCGCTCACCCGGTTGACCTTACTGTGCGTGGCGGGTACCGGATGCCGATACCCGGCGACAGCCGAGCGCCACCGCAACCGGTCAACAAGGATATACGCTGCGTAACCAGGCCGTACGGGGCGGTGACGGCACCGGACGCCCACTACGCTGCACGTCCTATGAGCGCTGATCCCCTCATCGAGTCCCTGTCGGCGGCCCTGGACGCCCGCCCCGACGACCTGCCGCTGCGGCTGCACCTCGCCGGGCTGCTGCTGGACGCCGGCCGGGCCGGGGAGGCGATCGCGCAGGTCGGGCAGGCGCTCGCCCGGGATCCGGGCAACGCCCAGGCGCAGGCGCTGATGCAGCGGGCGCTGGCCGGCCCCGTACCGCCGCCGACGCCGCCCCCCGCGGACCCGCAGCCGCCGGCGCGACGCCCGACCCCGGCGGGGCCCGGCGGTCCCGCCGCCACCGCCGGCCAGGACCCGCTCGCGGCCTACGAGCAGGAACTGGCGGACGTGGTGCCGCCGCGCTTCGCCCGCGCCGGCGACGAGCCGGAGCCGGTGGCCGGCGACTCCGACCGGGTGTACGACGTGGAGGCCTCCGGTGTCCGGCTGGCCGACGTGGGCGGCATGACGGCGGTCAAGGAGCGGCTGGAGCTGGCCTTCCTCGGCCCGCTGCGCAACCCCCAGCTCCGCAGGATGTACGGCAAGAGCCTGCGCGGCGGCCTGATGCTCTACGGCCCGCCCGGCTGCGGCAAGACGTTCCTGGCCCGCGCGGTCGCCGGCGAGATGGGCGCGAAGTTCATCTCGCTGTCCATCGTGGACGTGCTGGACATGTGGATGGGCAACTCGGAGCGCAACCTGCACGAGCTGTTCCAGGCGGCCCGCCGCAACGCGCCCTGCGTGCTCTTCCTCGACGAGGTCGACGCGCTCGGGCACAAGCGCTCGCAGGTCGGCTCCAGCTCGATGCGGACGCTGGGCAACCAACTGCTGGCCGAGCTGGACGGGATGGAGGGCAGCAACGAGGGCGTCTTCGTGCTGGCCGCCACCAACACCCCCTGGGACGTCGACCCCGCGCTGCGCCGCCCCGGCCGGCTCGACCGGGTGGTGCTGGTGCTGCCCCCGGACGCGGAGGCGCGCCGGTCCATCCTGGAGTACCACCTCCGGGAACGCCCGATCGCGGGGATCGACCTGCGGAAGGTCGTGGCCGCCACCGAGGACTACTCCGGCGCCGACCTGGCCCACCTCTGCGAGACCGCCGCCGAGTACGCGATGGCCGACTCCGTACGCACCGGCGAGGTACGCATGATCGAGCAGCGGGACCTGGAGCGGGCGGTCAAGGAGGTCCGGCCGTCGACGAAGCCGTGGATGGCCACCGCCCGCAACGTGGCGATGTTCGCCAACGAGGGGGGCGTCTACGACGACCTGGTGGCGTACCTGAAGCGGCGCCGGATGCTGTGACGCCGGACGCCCGGTGGGAGGCGCCGGGCCGCGCCTCCCACCGGGCCGGGCCACCTGCCGGGCGGGCCCTCCCACCCGGCGGGGCCGCCTGCGGCGAGCGCACCGCACCCGCCGGCGTCAACCGTGCGTGTGCCGGCGGCCGATGGCGATCACCTTGACCCGCTGCCGGCCGGCCCGCACCATGCCCAGCGCCATGAACGCGCCGGCGATCCGGTCCGCCGCCTCCCGGCTGCTCGCCCCGACCACCTGACGGCGCCGCTCGGGACAGTTGCGTTCGTCGCGGCCGGCGCCCTCCGTCGGGCGTACGTCGGTGAGCACCACCAGAAACCGCGTCATCGGTGCCCGCCGGCGCGGTCGCCGCGGGCCTGTCGGGCAGTACGCACGTCGAGTCCCTTCCGGCTGGCGGGCACACGGGGAGTGGCACGCGGCGATCGGGTACGGGGGAGAAACCCGATCACCGCGCGCCCCATCCCCTCCGGTCGCTCACCACCACCGTCGCCACGACAACTGGCGGTGAGGACGCGATGACAGATTGACATGTTTACAGCAATGAATGCAACTCTCATCGACGTTCTCTCATCTACACCTTCCCAAGAAGATGTGCGACGATCGATGCATGGCTCCCAAGACCGCCCGGGCCCGTCGGCTGGGCATCGCGCTGCGCACCCACCGGGAAGCCGCCGGCCTCACCCTGGAGGCGGCGGCGGACGAGATCAGCAGCACCCGCAGCACACTGTCCCGCTACGAGAACGCGCAGACGCTGGTCAACCCCGCCACCGTGCGCGCCCTGCTCACCCTCTACGGCGTGGGCGCCGACGAGGTCGCCGCCGCCGTGCAGCTGGCCAAGGATGCCCGCAAGCCGGGCTGGTGGGTGTCGTACTCGCACCTGCTCGACCGGCGGACCATCGACTTCATCGCGCTGGAGGCCGAGGCCACCGGCATCGCCAACTTCGAGCCCTCGGTGGTGCCGGGGCTGCTGCAGACCGCCGACTACATCCGGGGCGTGATGCGCGGCGGCCCGCACACCCTGCGCGACGACGAGGTGGAGCAGCGGGTCCAGTTCCGGCTGGACCGCCAGCAGCGGCTCGTCACCGACCAGCCGCCGATCCTGGACGCCATCATCGACGAGGGCGCGCTGCTGCGGCCCGTCGGCGACCGGTCGGTCATGGAGGCGCAGCTGCACCACCTGGTCAAGATGGGCGAGCTGCCCAACATCACGGTCCAGGTGATCCCGCTCGCCGCCGGCTACCACCGGGGCACCCGCGGTTCGCTGCACATCCTGGAGTTCCCCGACCCGGAGGACCCGATCATCGCCTCGGTGGAGACGGTGGCCGGGCAGATGGTCCTCGACCGGCCGAGCGACCTGCGTACCTGCACCAAGATCATGGAGCACCTGCGGACCGTCGCGCTCAGCCCGACGGACAGCCGCGACCAGCTCCTCCAAATCCTGAAGGGACGGTAGGACCATGACACCGACGAGCAGCGCGGCGCTGGCCGTGGCCCGGTGGCGCAAGAGCAGCCGCAGCGGCGACGAGGGGGCGTGCGTGGAGATGGCGGTGCTCCCGGAGACGGTCGCCGTGCGCGACTCCAAGGACCCGTCCGGCCCCGCGCTGCTCTTCCCGCCGGCCGCCTGGGCCGCCTTCGTCGGGGCACCGCCCGGACACTGACCTCCCCCTGCGGAGGCGCCGGCGCGCCCGCTGACACGTCGCGCCGGCGCTTCGCCGGCGGCGGTCCCACCGTCGGGAGCCGGTGGGGCCGCCGCCCGACGGGGGTCGGTGCCACCCACCCCGGACCGGCCCTCCGGCTGCCCGGGCGGAGGCGGTGGAAGGCCTGCCCGGCGGGGAACGGCGGATCAGCCCGCGACCACCGGCCGAGGCGCGGGGCCGGCGCGCAGCGCCTCCAGCGCCGCGATCGCCACCCCCCGGGCACCGGCCATGTCCCGCTCGGGCACCAGCGCGAAGGTCGCCGAGGCGGCCTGCTCCTCCCGCAGCGCGGTGTGCTCGCGTACGGTCGCCAGGAACCAGTCCCGGAACTCCGGCGCCGCCTCCACCACCCCGCCCCCCACGAAGTACGCGTGCGGATCGGTGAAGTTGGCCGCGACGGTGAAGAGTCGACCCAGCGCCACCGCCTGCTGGGTGAACACCTCCCGGGCCAGCGTGTCGCCGCGCTCCCCGTAGCCCCGGACCAGCTTGGCCGCCCGCTCCGGCGGCTCGACGGCCAGCGGATGGTCGGGAAACCGTCCCAGCCAGTACGGCAGCAGGTTCCGCCGGATGGCGGTCAGCGAGGCGACGCTCTCCGCGTCCCCGGCGAAGCCGCACGCGCAGGTCGGCACCGGCTGGTCCGGCGCGAGCAGCCCGGTCAGCGGGATGTGCACGTGACCCAGTTCGCCGGCCATCCCCGCCGCCCCGGCGACCACCCGGCCCGCCTCGACCACGCCGCCACCCAGCCCCGTACCCACGATGGCCGACACCGACGAGCGGCGCATCGCCTCGGCGCCGAAGTACGCGTGGTGGGCGTAGAGCGCGGCCGCGTTCCCGTCGTTGTGGTAGACCACCGGCAGCCCGAGCCGCCGCTCCAGGGCGCTACGCACGTCGTAGCCCCGCCAGGCGGGCTCGGAGAAGTTCGTCGACCCGCGGGAGGAGATCACCCCGGTGGCGCTCGCCGGCCCCGGCGTGTCCAGCCCGACGGCGCGCACCGACGCGCGGGGCACCCCGGTCAGCGCCAGCACCCCGTCGAACGCGCGGGCCAGCGCCTCGATCGCCGCCGCCGGCCCGGCGCGTACCTCGCTCGGGTTCTCCACCAGGCCGTCCACCAGGAACCGGCCGTCCACGGTGAGCACGGTGGCGTTGTTGCTGGTGCCTCCGTTGTCCAGCCCGACGACCACCGGCACGTCCGCACCGTCCACGACAACCGCCTCCCGCCGCCACGCCTGGAGCTGAGGCTAGTTCCCCTCCCCCGCCCCCGCCAGGTGACGCCGGGTGACGGGAGGCGCCGGGGCCGGCGACCCGACGGGCCCGACCGCGCGCTGCCGGCCGGCACCCGGAGGAGGACGGCCTGGGGCGCGGCGGCCTCCCGTCGTCGAAGGCCGCGGGTCAGTCCGGGCGTCGGGCGGTGACGGCGGTGGCGTCCCGATCGTCGTCCCGGGTCACCCGCGGACGCAGGCCCACGGCGGTCAGCACCGCCAGCAGGGCGTCCACCTGCGTCTCGCCCGCCTCCACCACCAGGTGCCCGCCCGGGGCCAGCCAGCGCGCCGCGCCCTCGGCGACGCGGCGCAGCACCGCCAGCCCGTCCGGCCCGCCGTCGAGGGCCACCGGCGCCTCGTGCAGCCGGGCCTCCGGCGGCATCAGCGCCACCGCCGCCGTCGGCACGTAGGGCGCGTTGGCCAGCACCAGGTCCAGCCGACCCCGCCAGCGGACCGGCAGCGGGTCGTACAGGTCGCCCTCGAAGACCGGGACACCCAGCGGGGCCAGGTTGCGCCGGGCGCAGGCCACGGCGGCGGCGTCCACGTCGGCGGCGGCCAGCCAGCGCGGCGCGAGCCGGCGGGCCAGCGCCACCGTGGTGGCGCCGGAACCGCAGCACAGGTCCACCACGGCCGGCGCCGGCCCGGTCACCGCGACGGCGGCGTCGACCAGCAGGGCGGTACGCGCCCGCGGCACGAACACCCCGGGGTCGACGGCGATCCGTTCGCCGCAGAACTCGGCCCAGCCGAGCACGTACTCCAGTGGCGACCCGGCGACGCGGCGCTCGACCAGGCGGGCCAGCGCCTCGGCCGAGTCGGCGGCGGCGATCAGCAGCTCGGCCTCGTCCTCGGCGTAGACGCAGCCGGCGGCGCGCAGCCGCCGCACGAGGGCGGGCCCGTCGGCGTCGAGGGGAAAGACGGTCATGGGGTGCTCAGCGGCTGGCGTTCAGCGCGGCGGTGACGTCGGCGACCAGGTCGACGGAGTCCTCGACGCCGCAGGAGAGCCGGACGAAGCCGGGCGGGGTGTCGTCGCCCCACTGTGCCCGCCGGTCGGCGGTGGTGTGCAGGCCACCGAAGGAGGTGGCCGCGGCCACCAACCGGGCCGCGTCGAGGAACCGCCCCACCCGGCCGGCGTCGCCGAGGTCGAAGCAGAGCACCCCGGGAATCCGTCGCATCTGGGCCGAGGCGACCGCGTGGGCCGGATCCCCGGGCAGCCCCGGCCAGCGCAGCCCGGTCACGTCGTCGCGCCCCGCGAGCAGCTCGGCCAGGGCCCGCGCGTTCGCGGTCTGCCGGGCCAGACGCAGGTCCAGGGTGGCCAGCGACCGGTGCGCGAGCCAGGCGTCGAACGCGCCGGGGACCGCCCCGGTGGCGTTGCGCCAGCCGGTGACCGCGTCCCGCAGCTCGGCCGAGCGGGTCGCGACGTAGCCGAGCAGCAGGTCGGAATGCCCGGTCAGGGCCTTCGTCCCGGAGGCCACCACGACGTCGGCGCCCAGGTCGAGCGGTCGCTGCCCGAGCGGCGTCGCCGTGGTGTTGTCGACCGCGACCAGGGCGCCGGCGGCGTGCGCCCGGGCGGCCAGCGCCGCCACGTCGGCCACGTCCAGGCCGGGATTGGCCGGGGTCTCCAGCAGCACCAGGCGTACGCCGTCGAAGCCCGGGTGCCCGCCGGCGGTCGGGGCGAGGACCACCCGTACGCCGATGCCCTCCAGCGTGTCGGCGGCGAAGGCCCGGACGGCGAAGTAACCGTCCGACGGGAGCACCACGGTGTCGCCCGGCCTGAGCACCGACAGCAGCAGCCCGGTGATCGCGGCCTGCCCGCTGGCGAAGACCCGGCACTCGCCGCCCTCCAGCTCCCCGATCGCCGCCTCCAGCAGCCGCCGGGTGGGGTTGTCCGGCCGGCCGTAGCCGTCGGGCGCCGCCGAGGGCCCAGCCCACGGGTCCAGGTGGTACGGCGCGGCGAACACCGGCCCGGGCAGGAACGGCTGGCCGGGAGCCGGCTCGGGCAGGCCGGCGCGGACGCAGCGGGTGCCGTCCTGGTCTGCGGTCATGTCCCTCACTCCGGCTTGGTGGTGCGACTCATCAGCGCCTCGACGGCGAGCCGCGGGTCCATGCCCTCGTGGCAGACCAGCTCGACCTGCTCGGTGATCGGCATCTCCACCCCGTGCGCCCGGGCCAGGTCCCGCAGGGCCAGCGCGCTCTTGACGCCCTCGGCGGTCTGCCGGGTGGCGACACGCGCCTCCTCCAGGGTCGCGCCCCGGCCCAGGTGCTCGCCGAAGGTGCGGTTGCGGGCCAGCGGCGACGAGCAGGAGGCGACGAGGTCACCCATCCCGGCCAGGCCGGCGAAGGTGAGCGGGTCGGCGCCCAGGGCCACCCCGAGTCGGGCCGTCTCGGCCAGTCCCCGGGTGACGAGCATGGCCCGGGTGTTGTCGCCGAAGCCCATCGCCACGGCGATGCCGTACGCCAGGGCGATCACGTTCTTCACCGCGCCGCCCAGCTCGCAGCCGATCACGTCGTCGTTGGTGTACGGGCGGAAGTAGGGCGTGGTGATGGAGCGCTGCACCAGCGTGGCCCGGTCGACGTCGGCGCAGGCGACCACGGTGGCGGCGGGCTGCTCGGCGGCGATCTCCGGGGCCAGGTTGGGGCCGGAGACCACCACCACCCGGTCCGCGGCAACCCCCGCCGTCTCCACGATCACCTCGCTCATCCGCCGGGTGGTGCCGAGCTCGATGCCCTTCATCAGCGACACCAGGGTGGCGTCCGGATGCAGGTGCGCGGTCCATTCGGCCAGGTTGCCGCGCAGCGTCTGCGACGGCACGGCCAGCACCACCAGTTCCGCCCCGGTGATCGCCTCGGCGGCGTCCCCCGTCGCCGTGACCCGCGACGGCAGGAGCACGTCGGGCAGGTACTCCGGGTTGCGCCGCTCGACGCGGATGGTGTCGGCGACCGCCTGCCGGCGGGCCCAGACGGTGACGTCCCGACCGGCGTCGGCCAGGATCTTGGCGAACGCGGTGCCCCACGAGCCGGAGCCCAGCACCGCGACGTGGCCGCTCACGCCGCCGCCTCCGGCCGCCGCCGCTCGCCGACGGGGCGGGCCGTCCGTTCCCACAGCGGTGGCGGGGTACCGCCCCGGATCTCGGTGAGCATGTCACGAAGACGCAGCATGATGGTGTCGGTCATCTCCTCGAGGACGGCCTTCGTCGGGGTCGCCCCGGACCAGCGGTCCAGGTCGACGGGGGGCCCGGCGACCACGGTCACCGGGATCCGGGGGCGCGGGTTCAGTCGGGAGCGGCGCGGGTCGAAGATCCGTTCCGGGCCCCACATGGCGACCGGGACCACCGGCGCCCCGGTGGCGAGCGCGAGCCGGGCGGCGCCGGTCTTGCCCTTCATCGGCCACAGGTCCGGCTCGCGGGTGATCGTGCCCTCCGGATATATCACCACCGCGCCGCCCCGGTCGAGCGCGGCGACGAGCTGGTCCAGCGACCGCACCGCGTCCACGGTGTTGCGCTCGACCGGGATCTGCCGGCACCGGTGCAGGATCCAGCCGATCACCGGGACCCGGAACACGCTCGCCTTGCCGAGGAACTGCGGCCAGCGGCCGGAGTCGTAGACGAAGTGGGCCGCGACGAGCGGGTCGGCGTGCGAGATGTGGTTCGGCACGATGATCACGCCGCCGTCGCCGCGCAGGTGCTCCATGCCTCGCCAGGTGCGCCGGGTCCAGACGGTCATCACCGGCTTGACCAGCACCACGGCGAACCGTTGCCAGAACCCCAGCCTCGGCCGTGTCACCCGCGCCTCCTCGCCCGCCCCGCCCCGCCCCGGTCCGCACCCGGTGACGCCCGCAGCGGAAATCATGCCTGCTCGACCCGGGTCCGGCCAGAGAGGGTACCGCCGCGTGGCTGGCAGGATGGCGGTGTGAGTCAGCCGAGGTGGACCGTGGTGGTGCCGGTGAAGCGCCTCGCCGCCGCGAAGAGCCGGCTACGGGGGGCGCTGCCGGCCGTACCGCACGAGGAGCTGGCGCTGGCCCTGGCCGCCGACACGGTCGCCGCGGTGCGGGCCTGCCCGGCGGTCGCCGGGGTCCTCGTCGTCACCGACGACGCCCGCGTGGCCGAGGCCGCCCGCCGGGCGGGCGCCCGGGCACTGCCCGACACACCCGGCGCCGGCCTGAACGCCGCCTTCCGGCACGGTGCGTCGGCCGTCGGCGGCGGCTGGGTGGCCGGGCTCACCGCCGACCTGCCCGCGTTGCGCCCGGCCGAACTGGCGGCCGCGCTGCGGGCGGCGCGGGCCGAGGGCGTACGCCGGTACGTGCCCGACGCCCCCGGTCAGGGCACCGTGCTGTTGACCGCGCCCCCGGGTGTGCCCCTGGATCCCCGTTTCGGGATCGGCTCGGCCGCCGCGCACGCCGCGAGCGGGGCGCTCGCCCTGAGCGGCGACTGGCCGAGCCTGCGCCGGGACGTGGACACGGCCGACGACCTGGCCGCCGCGGCGCGGCTCGGGCTGGGGCCCCGCACGGCCGCGCTGGCCGCCGCCGGCTGCCCGGCCTGAGGGGCGTGTAGCGTGCGGGGCATGCAGGGCACGGTGGCCACCTACGACGCGGCGACGCGCAGCGGGACGCTGCTCCTCGACGACGGCACCGAGCTGGCGTTCCCGGCCCGGGCGTTCGACGCCTCCGGCCTGCGGCTGCTCCGTCTCGGGCAGCGGCTACGCGTCGAGACCGACGCCACCGGCGACGTGGTCCGGGTGACATTGCCGACGATGGCCTAGCGGCTACCCGAAGTTCGTTTTGCGTTAACCGTGTGCGGGTGATTATGGGCGGGTGAGCACCCCTCGCAAGCAGCCCGCCAACCGTCCGCACACCGACCCGGCCCCATCCCGCAACGGCGCCCGGTCCCGGGGCGCCGACGGCCGCTTCCACACGGCGGCATCCGGCGGGACGCCGGGGGACGCACCCGGCGGGACTCCCGGCGCGGATGTCGCCGGCACCGACGCGGCAGCCGCCTCCAGCGGGCTGGAGGAGGTGCTGGATCCGGCGGCCCGCCCGCCCGCCGAGGCACCCGCGCCCGGGGGCGGCGACGAGCCGCCCGCGCCGGAGCCGCTGCCGGAGGACCGCTTCCTCAACCGGGAGCTCTCCTGGCTCGACTTCAACGCCCGGGTGCTGGCGCTCGCCGAGGACCCGGGCACCCCGCTGCTGGAACGGGCCAAGTTCCTGGCCATCTTCGCCAGCAACCTCGACGAGTTCTACATGGTGCGGGTCGCCGGGCTGAAGCGCCGGTTGCAGGCCGGCCTGCCGGTACGCGGCGGGGACCGGATGCCGCTTCGCACCCAGCTGGAACTGGTCGCCGCGAAGGCCGCGACGCTGGTGGCCCGGCACTCCGCCTGCCTGACCGACGAGGTCCTGCCGAAGCTGGCCGCCGAGGACATCCGGATCCTGCGCTGGAGCGAGCTGGACGACCCCGAGCGGGAGCGGCTGCGCGCGTACTTCCGGGAGCAGATCTTCCCGGTGCTGACCCCGCTGGCGGTGGACCCGGCGCATCCCTTCCCGTACATCTCCGGCCGGTCGCTCAACCTCGCGGTGGCGGTCCGCGACCCCGACGGCGGCTCGGAGTTCTTCGCCCGGGTGAAGGTGCCGAACAACGTGCCCCGCTTCGTGCGGGTGCACCGCGACCTGCCGGGCCTGCGGATGCTGCCGGTGGAGGACCTGATCTCGGTGCACCTGGGGCAGCTCTTCTCCGGGATGCAGGTGGTCGAGTGCCACCTGTTCCGGGTGACCCGCAACGCCGAGGTGGAGGTCGACGAAGACCGCGACGAGGACCTGCTCCAGGCCCTGGAACGGGAGCTGGCCCGGCGCCGGTTCGGCCCGCCCGTCCGGCTGGAGGTGGCGGCCTCGACCTCCGAGCGGGTGCTGGAACTGCTCGTCCGCGAGCTGGACATGCACGACCAGGAGGTGCTGCGGGTGCCCGGCCTGCTCGACCTCTCGGCGCTCTGGCAGCTCTACAACGAGGCCGACCGGCCGGACCTGAAGGATCCCCCCTTCGTGCCGGCCACCCATCCGCGGCTCACCGAGGGCGAGGTGCCGCGCAGCGTCTTCGCGACCCTGCGCGACGGGGACGTCCTGGTCCACCATCCGTACCACTCGTTCGCCACCAGCGTGCAGCGCTTCATCGAGCAGGCCGCCGCCGACCCGGACGTGCTGGCGATCAAGCAGACCCTCTACCGCACCAGCGGCGACTCCCCGATCGTGGACGCGCTGGTCGACGCGGCGGCCGCCGGCAAGCAGGTGGTGGTGCTGGTCGAGTTGAAGGCGCGCTTCGACGAGGTGGCCAACATCGGCTGGGCGCGCACGCTGGAGCGCGCCGGCTGCCACGTCGTCTACGGCCTGGTCGGGCTCAAGACGCACTGCAAGACCGCCCTGGTGGTACGCCAGGAGGGCAACCAGATCCGCCGCTACTGCCACATCGGCACCGGCAACTACCACCCGAAGACCGCCCGGCTCTACGAGGACTTCGGCATGCTCACCGCCGACCCGGAGATCGGGGCGGACCTGACCGACCTGTTCAACGTGCTCACCGGCTACAGCCGGCAGACCGCGTACCGCCGGCTGCTGGTGGCGCCGCAGGGCATCCGCCGTGGCCTGATCGAACGCGTCGAGCGGGAGATCGCGCACGTGCGGCTGGGCCTGGCCGGGCTCGTGCAGATCAAGGTGAACTCGCTGGTCGACGAGGAGATCACCGACGCCCTCTACCGGGCGTCGCGCGCCGGCGTGCACGTGGACCTGGTGATCCGGGGCATGTGCACGCTGCGGCCGGGGGTGCCCGGCCTGTCGGAGAACATCCGGGTCCGCTCGATCCTGGGCCGGTTCCTGGAGCACTCGCGGATCTTCCGGTTCGGCAACGACGGCGACGCCGAGTTCTGGATGGGCTCGGCCGACCTGATGCACCGCAACCTGGACCGTCGGGTCGAGGCGTTGGTACGGGTGAGCGACCCGGTCGCCCGGGCCGAACTGGACCACGTGATGACCGCCGCGATGAGCCCGGACGTGGACGCGTTCGAGTTGGCGCCGGACGGCACCTGGAGCCGGCGTGCCGGCACGGGCGAGGAGCGGCCGGTCCACCTCCAGGAGTCGCTGCTGCGTCGTGTCGGTGGCACGGCGGGCTGACCGGTGGCCGCATAGGCTGACCTGATGCTGGATGAGCGGGACGCGGCCGGCCCCGGCCGGGAGTGGCCGACCGGGGTCCCCGACGCGACGCCCCCGATCCGGGCGGCGGGCGGGGTCGTGTGGCGCCCCGCCGACGATCCCGGGGTGGCCGCCGAGGGCCCGGACGCCGCCCGCGCGTCGTGTGGCGGGCCGCTGGTCTGCCTGGTGCACCGGCCCCGCTACGGCGACTGGTCGCTGCCGAAGGGCAAGCTGGAGCCGGGCGAGCATCCGCTGGTCGCCGCCGTCCGGGAGGTCGCCGAGGAGAGCGACGTCCGGGCGGTGCCGCAGGTGCGGCTGACCACCGTGCGCTACCGCAGCGAGGGACGGCCGAAGGTGGTCGACTACTGGTCGATGCGGGCGGTGGCCGCCGGCGGCTTCCAACCGGCCACCGAGGTCGACGACGTGCGCTGGCTCGGCGTCGACGAGGCGATCCGGCTGGTCAGCTACCCGCACGACGCCGAGGTGCTGGCCGCGTTCGCGGCCCTGCCGCCGGTCACCGGGACGGTGGCGCTGGTCCGGCACGCCCACGCCGGCAAGCGGGCCACCTGGTCCGGCCCGGACACCGGCCGGCCGCTCGACGCCCGGGGCTGGGCCCAGGCCCACGCGCTCGCCCCGCTGGTGGCGGCGGTCCGCCCCGTACGCCTGCTGTCGGCCTCGGCCCGCCGCTGCGTGCAGACCCTCGACCCGGCGGCGGCGCTGCTCGACCTGCCGATCGAGGTCGACGGCGACCTGGACGAGCCGCGGCCCGGCCAGCAGCCCGACGAGTGCGCGCTGGCCGCCGCCGCCCGCCTGGCCGCGCTGGCCGCCACCGGGGAGTCGGTGGGGGTGTGCAGCCAGGGCAAGGTGATCCCGGGCGCCCTGGCCCGGCTCAGCGGGCGGCCGGACGACTTCACCACCCCGAAGGGCGGCGGCTGGCTGCTCGCCTTCGCCGGCGACCGCCTGCTCGCTGGCGACCGCCTCTGACGGTGCGCAGCCCGGGGCGGGCCGTCCGGTGCGGGCCGTGCCGTGCGCGCACAGGGCGATCGTCCGGGAGCGGCGGGCCCGGCGGCGGGTCAGGCCGGCGGGGGCAGGGTCAGGGTCACCGCGACCGGCAGGTGGTCGCTGGCCGTCCCGGGCGGGGCCGCCGCGTCGCCGGCCGCCACGTCGGACGTGACGAAGATGTGGTCGATCTGCTGGCGCGGGGCGTCCGCCGGGCTCGTCGGCAGCGGACGGGCGGCGGCCAGCGCGTCGACCAGGCCGGCCCGGGTGAACTCGACGAACGCCGGATCGCCCGGCTCGGTGTTCAGGTCGCCGGCGACCACCAGGGGCCGACCGGCGGCGTACCGGAGGGCGAAGTCGGCGACCGCGCGGGCCTGGACCACCGGGTCCTCGCCGGGCGGCGGCTGCAGGTGGGTGGCGACCACCGCGAGGCGGACGCCCTCGCTGAAGTCGACCGTGATCCCCAGGGCCTGCGCCCCGGTGGGCGCGCCGACGGCCGGCAGCGGCCGGGTCCGTGCCGCGTCCAGGGGCCAGCGGCTCAGCACCGCGTCGCCCCAGAGCGGATCGGCGGCCGGCGCGAAGACGTACGGCATGTCCAGCCGCTCCGCCAGCAGGTCGAGCGTGTCGTGGCCGCCGTTGAGCAGCCAGCCCCGGTCCACCTCGCTGAGCGCCACGATGTCGGCCCCGGCGACGGCCCGCGCCAGCGCGTCCGGGTCGAAGCGGCCGTCCATCCCGAATCCCATCCGGACGTTGTACGCCGCCACCCGTACCGTCCGCGGCGGCCCGTCCCGGTTGCTGGCGGAGAGCAACTCGTCGCTCGCGACCGCGGCCAGCAGCGTCAGCACGGCGGCCGTGGCGGCCGTCCGCACCGGCGGCAGCGGCGGCCGGGCCGGTCCGGGGGCGGGCCGGGTGGCCAGCGCCACGGCGGCGACGAGCAGGGCCACCGCCACCGGCACCCCGGCGTTGGGGTGGCCGAGGTCGTAGGCGGCGTAGTACGCCACCGCCGCGACGGCGAAGACGAGCATCCCGACGACGGCGGCGTACCCGCGTCGCCCCGCCGCCCGCGCCGCGCCCCGCCCCGCGCCGTCCGCGGCCGGCGCCGCCCCGTCCTCGGCGCGGTCCCCCG
>NZ_JBAKHL010000097.1:0-18066 GCF_036902715.1 Micromonospora sp. CPCC 205546 | reverse complement strand
TCTACCGGAGACCTCACCCATTTTCGATCTTCGACACGCCGAGCGGTCACGCCAGCTCAGGCACCACCGCCGACTTCGACACAGGCCCTAGGGTCGAGACCGTGAGCAGCGCAGCCCCCACGGCCCCCGACGCCGTCCCTGACCAGGCTGTCCTCGCCGCCGAGCGGCCCGCCCGCCGGCTCCGGCCGGCGCGCCTGCTGACCGCCGTGCACCGGCGCCGGGCGGACGTCGCCGTGGCGCTGGTCTTCGTGGCGCTGGCCGGCTGGCTCACCCACGGGCTCTGGCCCGACCCGGCGGCCCGCGTCCTGGCACTCAACCCGGAGGACCAGGCCCTCTACGAGTGGTTCCTCGCCGTCGACTCGCGGGCACTGTTCGGCGACTTCGACCTGCTCACCCGGCGGCTCAACGCGCCGGACGGGGTCAACCTGATGACCAACACCACGGTCATCGCGCTCGGCGTGCTGCTCGCCCCGGTCACCCTGCTGCTCGGCGCGCCGGTCACCTTCGCCCTGCTCGCCCTGGCGAACCTGGCCGGCACGGCGGTCGCCTGGTACCTGCTCTTCACCAGGGTCCTGCGCGCCCGCCGGGTCGCCGCCGCGCTCGGGGCGGCGCTCTGCGGATTCGGCCCGGGGATGGTCTCGCAGACCAACAGCCACCTGCACATGACCGCGCAGTGGCTGGTACCGGTGATCGTCTGGCTCGTGGTCCGTCTGCTGCGGGCCGCCGACCCGGCGGCAACCCTCGACGGACGGCCCGACCACCGGCGCGTGGTCAGCTCGGCCGTCGGCCTGGCGGCGGCGGTCACGGCACAGGTCTTCGTCGGCGAGGAGGTGCTCTTCCTCTGCGCGGTCACGCTGCTGGTGATGGCGGTCGCCTACGCGCTGGCGGACCGGAACCTCGCCCGCCGCGCCCTGCCCGGCTTCGCCGCCGGGATGCTGCTCGCCGCCGGGCTGGCCCTGCTCGTGCTGGCCTGGCCGCTGTGGTTCCAGTTCGCCGGCCCCCAGGGCGTCGCGGACGGCATGTTCAGCCCGCACTACTTCTCCGCGGACCTGCGCAGCTGGTGGACCGTCTCGCCGCTGTCGCTCGCGGGCGACGACGCAGCCGCCCGGCTGACCACCGGGCCGGCCGAGTACAACACCTTCCTCGGGCTGCCGCTGCTGCTGGCCGCCGCCGTTTGCGCGCTCTGGCTGGGCCGCCGCCCCCTGGTCGTCGCGTGCGTGGTCGGCACGCTGGTGACGGGGGCGCTGTCGCTCGGCCCCCGGGTGGTCGTCGACGGCGAACGCACCGCCGTGCCGGGCCCGTACGCTCTGCTCTCCGGCCTGCCCGTGGTGGACGGCGCGCTGCCGATGCGGTTCGCCCTCGCGGTGCTGCCGCTGGTCGCCACGCTGCTGGTGCTGGCGGTCGACCGGGCCTTGCGCGGCACCGGCCGGGCCCGCCGCCTGGTGCCGGCGGCCGTCGGCCTGGCGCTGCTGCCGCTGCTGCCGACCCCGCTGCCCACCGCCGAGCGCCCCCCGCTGCCCGAGTTCGTCACCGGTGGGCACTGGCGGCAGTGCGTCGAGCCGGGCGGGGTGCTGGTGCCCGTGCCGCTCGCCACGCCCAAACAGCCGTGGCCGATGCGGTGGGCGACCGCCACCGACGCGGCGTTCGGCATGCCGGAGGGCTTCTTCATCGGACCGTACGGGCGGGGCGGCACGGCCGCGATGGGCACCTACGCACGGCCCACCTCCGCCCTGCTGGCCGACGTCGCCAGGCGCGGCGGGCAACCGGTCGTCGACGACGGGCACCGCCGGCAGGCCGCGCGGGACGCGGACTTCTGGGACGCCTCCTGTGTGGCGCTGGCCGACGGCACCCCGCACGCCGACAGCCTGCGCGCCACGCTGGAGCAGCTCTACGGGCCCGCCACCCGGATCGCCGACGCCTGGACCTGGCGCGTCTGACCGCACGGTCGAGCCCGGCCCGGCCCGGAGTGCGCGAAGCCCCCTCCGCCCGGGGACGGAGAGGGCTTCGCGTGCCCGGTCAGAGCCGGCCGGCGCCGACCGGCTGGGAGGCCTCGGCGAACTCCTCGCGCGGATCGTGCAGCTGGCCGAGGGCGACCACCTCACGCTTGAGGAAGAACGCCAGCGTCCAGTCGACCACGACCCGGACCTTGCGGTTGAGCGACGGGATCCGGCTCATGTGGTACGTCCGGTGCATGAACCACGCCGGCCAGCCGGTCATCTTGATCCCGTAGACCTGGGCCACGCCCTTGTGCAGGCCGAGGCTGGCGACGCTGCCCGCGTGCTTGTGCTTGTACTCCACCGGCTCCCGGCCGCGTACGACGTTGACGATGTTGTCGGCCATCCGGGCGGCCTGCCGGACGGCGTGCTGGGCGCTCGGCGAGCAGTAGTTGCCGGGCTCCTTGGTCAGGTCCGGCACCGCCGCGCAGTCACCGGCACTCCAGGCGCCCTCGACCACCCGGTCGCCGTCGACCACCTGGAGGGTCGGCAGGCAGGTGACCCGCCGCCGCTCGTCGCGGGGGAAGTCCGTCGCGTCCAGCATCGGCGACGGCTTCACGCCGGCCGTCCAGACGATCGTGTCGGAACGGAAGCTGTCGCCGTCGGAGAGCTTCACGACCCCGTCGAGGCAGGACTCCAGCCGGGTGTCCAGCCTGATGTCCATGTTCCGCTTGAGCAGCTGCTGCACCGTGTAGGCGCCCATGTCCCGGTCGACCTCCGGCAGCACCCGCTGGGTCGCCTCGACCAGCACCCAGCGCATGTCCTCCGGCTTGAGCTCCGGGTAGTACTTCAGGGCGTCCCGGGCCATGTCCTCCATCTCGGCGAGCGCCTCGATGCCGGCGTAGCCGCCGCCCACGAAGGTGAACGTCAGCGCCGACCGGCGGACAGCCGGATCGGGCGTGGCGGCAGCCACGTCGAGCCGGTCCAGCACGTGGTTGCGCAGGTAGATGGCCTCGCCGATGGTCTTGAAGCCGATGCCGTGCTCGTGCAGGCCGGGAATCGGCAGCGTCCGCGACACCGAGCCGGGGGCGACGACGACGTGGTCGTACGGGATCTCCCGGGTGGGGCCGCTGATCGGCTGCACCAGTGCGGTCTTGCGGGCGTGGTCGATCCGCGTCACCGCGCCCGCCACCACCTTGCACCGCCGCAACTCCCGCCGCAGCGGCACCACGGAGTGCCGGGGCGAGATGTTGCCGGCCGCCGCCTCCGGCAGGAACGGCTGGTAGGTCATGTGGGGCTGAGGGTCCACCACGACGACCTCGGCCTCACGGGAGCTGAGCTTCTTCGACAGGCGCAGGGCCGCGTAGAGACCGACGTGCCCGGCACCCACCACAAGGATCCGCTTCGGGTTCACGTCATCTATCTTTCCCCGCGTACCACGGCTAATCCCGCTCGCGCCCCTTCTCTGTGACGGAGCACAACCGCTGTGACCTGCACGACTTCCCCCGAAAGGGGTCGTCACCTGCGGCGCAGCAGCCACCCGAGCAACGCCGCCACCGCCACCGCCGCGAACAGGCCGGCAACCGTCGCCGCCTGGTGTCCGGCATCACCTCCCAGCCCGCCGACCTCGACCAACAGCACACCGAGGACGAACGTGGCCAGCAGCACCGCGCCGGCCCGGGCCAGCCAGCGCACGATCAGGTCGGGGTCCACCACCGCGTCGTACGGCAGCACGGCGGCCAACGCGCAGAGGGTGTGGGTGAGGTAGAGGACCGCCGCCACGGCGAGCAGCCGCCAGAGGGCGATCGGCCGGTGGTAGCCGTCGGTGGCGACGAGCCAGCCGCCGACCGTGACCAGCGCCGCGAACGTCGGCCAGACCCGGCGCGGCGCGACCGCCGGCAGCACCGCCACCGCCACGAGGGCGAGCAACGGCTGCCCGAGGAGCACCTGCGACGGGTACGCCAACACGAGTCCGACCAGCGCGGTCAGGAAGACGCCGGCGCGCACCAGCAGCGGCGTCAGGCTGATCCGGGTGGCGGCGTGGCGCAGGGCCCGGACCCGTTCGGCGACGGCGTTCAACTGTGCCGCCTTTCGTTCGCGACTGCGGGACTCCGCTGCGCTGCATTCCTCGCGCTCACCGGTGCCGCCCTTCGTTCGCGACTGCGGGACTCCGCTGCGCTGCATTCCTCGCGCTCACCGGTGCCGCCCTTCGTTCGCGACTGCGGGACTCCGCTGCGCTGCATTCCTCGCGCTCACCGGTGCCGCCTTTCGTTCGCGACTGCGGGACTCCGCCGCGCTGCATTCCTCGCGCTCACCGGTTGTTCACCCTCGGGGCGGTCGCCAGGCGGGCCACGTCCCGCAGCACCTGGTCGAGGCTTCCCGCGCCGGCCCAGCCCACCACCGGCACACCGTGCTCCCGCAGCTGTCCGATCATCGTGTCCCGGTCCAGCCGCCACAGCCGGTACGCCACCTCGGCCCAGCCCCGGTCCTTCGGCGGGGCGAGGTCGGCCGGCAGCGTGTCCACCGCGACCACGAACCGCCCGGAGCGGGCCAGCCGGGCCAGCATCTGCGCCGAGCGCTCGTCGAGCAGCGGGGTGAGGACCACCACCAGCGCGTCCGCCGACAGCAACTGCGGGCCGAACACCTGGTCGTACGGCTCGTGCGGGGAGGACTCGGCCCGCACCTCCAGCAGCCACTCCAGGACCGTCAGGTACTGCCGGCGGCCGGTGGCGGGGCGCAGCCGGCGCGCCGCCGGGCCGTACTCGAGCATCGACACCCGGTCGCCGCGGTGCAGGTAGTGCTCGGCGATCGCGGCGGCGGCCCGGACGGTGGTGTCCAGCACGGAGGCCGCACCGGAGACGCCCCCGGAGCGGCCGGCCTCGGCGAGCACGTCGAGCAGCACCACCACCTCGGCGTCGCGGTCGGAGAGGGTGGCCGCCACGTGCAGCTGCCGGGCGCGCAGCGAGACCCGCCAGTCGATCCGGCGCAGCCGGTCCCCGGGTGCGAAGACCCGTACGCCGGCCAGCTCGCCGCCCTCGCCGGGCCGGCGCGAGTGGTGCGCGCCGACCAGGCCGGCGGCCCGGGGCATCGCCTCGACCGCGTCGAACGGCTCGGTCTTCGGGTAGACCCGCAGCCGGGACGGCTCGGCGATCACGGCGCGGGAGACCAGCAGGCCCTGTGCGACGGCGACCCGGGCGCCCGCCGGGCCGATGGGGTGCCGGCCCCAGCGCAGCGCGGTGCCGGTCAGCTCCAGGTCCACGGCCGTGGCCGTGGGGACGGCCGTCACGAAGGGCCGCTCGGCGACGGACGGGGCGGACACCGAACGGGGGGCGGACGCCGCCGTGGCCCCGGCGATCGTCGCCCGCTCGACGCGCAGCCACGGCGAGACCCGGCTGCGCACCACCGCCACGTCGTAGTCGAGCTGGTCGGGGTTGCCGACGGTGACCGTGCCGGTCAGCTCGCCGCCCTCGACCAGGTGGCCCTCGTCGGCGGAGATCCAGACCTGCGGCAGGGCGGCCGGCCGGCGGCGCAGCGCGTACGCGGTGCCGAGCGCGAACGGGGCGGCCAGCACGACCAGGTCGACCCGGCCGAGCAGCACCCCGGCGATCAGCAGCAGCCCGGTGAGGAGCACCGCCCGACCGAGCGCCCCGGTGGGCACCCAGCCGGTCGCGGGCTGCGGCCCCGACGACTCGGCCCGGGGCGGCACGGGGGGCGCGACCATCAGTGCCCGTGGCCGGCGGCGTAGCTGGGCAGCGCGCCGCTGGCGGGTGCCGGGGTCGCCTCCAGGACCTCGCCGACCACGAAGGACGGGTCGACGCGGCGCAGCCACATCTCCGGGCGCAGCGTGATCCGGTGGGCCAGGGCGGGGGCCGCGACCTCCTTGACGTCCTCCGGCACCACGTAGTCGCGCCCGGCCATGACGGCCCGTACGCGCGACAGCAGCAGCAGCGCCAGCGAGCCGCGCGGCGAGGCGCCGACCAGCACCGACGGGTGCTCGCGGGTGGCGGCCGTCAGGGCGACGATGTAGCGGCCGATGGAGTCCTCCACGACCACGTCCTCGAGCGCGGCCTGCATGGCGCGCAGCGTCCCGGCGTCGACCACCGGCTTGATCTCCGCCTCCTCGCGGCGGCGGGCCATCCGCCGGCGCAGCACCTCCCACTCCTCCTCGGGCTCGGGATAGCCGAAGGAGACGCGGAGCAGGAACCGGTCGAGCTGCGCCTCCGGCAGCGGGTAGGTGCCCTCGTACTCGATGGGGTTGGCGGTGGCCAGCACGTGGAACGGCTCGTCCAGCTTGTACGTCACGCCCTCCACCGAGACCTGCTTCTCCTGCATCGCCTCCAGCAGGGCCGACTGGGTCTTCGGCGGGGTCCGGTTGATCTCGTCGGCGAGCAGCAGGTTGGTGAAGACCGGCCCGGCCCGGAACGCGAAGTCGCCGCTGCGCTGGTCGTACAGGAACGAGCCGGTGACGTCGGCCGGAAGCAGGTCCGGGGTGAACTGCAGCCGGCGGAAGTCCAGCCCGAGCGCCTGCGCGAAGGACCGCGCGGTCAGCGTCTTGCCGAGGCCCGGCAGGTCCTCCAGCAGCACGTGCCCGCCGGCCAGGATCCCGGCGAGGACCAGCTCCAGCGCGTCCCGCTTGCCCACCACGACCTGACCGACCGCCTCCAGCACCGACCGGGCGAGGTGGCCGACCTCGGCGGCGGGCATGCTGCGGTCCACGTCGTTCATCACAGTTTCTCCAGTTCGGCGACGATCGCCGCGAGGTCGCGCGGCGACGGGGTGCGGCGAGGCGGGGTCTCCAGGAAGGTCCACAGCCGGTCGCCCAGCAGGGCCCGGGCCCGGGCCGGATCGGACTCTCGGGTCACGCCGTGGCGCTGGCGCAGCCGTTCGTCGGCCAGTTCACCGAGCCGGGGCAGGATCACCTCGGTGAAGCGTTCGGGCCGGGTGGACGACCAGTCCAGCGGCCGCTCCCAGCCGTTGATCGCGGTACGCAGCGCGTCGCGGGCGCCCCAGTTCCAGGTGCCGTCGTCGTCGCGCGGGACGGCGGACCGGGACCCGGCCGGGGGCGGCGAGGACGCCAGCGAGGCGACGATCCGGCGCACCGCGAACAGCGCGAGCACCCCGGCGACCAGGATCAGCAGCGGGACCCGCAGGCCGACCGCGCGCAGCCCCGCGAGCAGCACGACGACCACCGCCGCCATGCCGGCCAGGGCGCGCAGCACCTGCCCGGCCCGGCCGCGCCGCTCCGGCTCGTCCCGCTGGGGCCGCTCCGGCTCGAAGCTGAGCAGGTCGTCGATGCTGGTGCTGCTCACCCGGGCACCTCCGCCCCGTCGGCCACCACGGCGGTGAGTTCGCCGCGCAGCCGGCGCAGCGCGGCCCGCGCCTGGTCGCGGGTGCGCTCGTCGACCTCCCGGGTGGCGTACCGGGCCTCGCGGTAGACGTGGGCGAACTCGGCCAGCACGTCGGCGCTGGCGATCGCCGGGACGCCCGCCGACGCGTCGCCGCGCAGCAGGCGGGTGACCAGGTCGGTGGGGGTGTCGCCGGCCAGCCGGGGCACGCCGGCCCCGGCGGCGGCCTGCTCCAGGCGCACCCAGCAGGCGATCACCGCCGTGCGGGGGTCGGTGTCCCGGTCGTCCAGCTCCTCCAGGCCGGCGTCGAGGGCGGCGGCCACCTCGCGGGCGGTGCCCTCGGGCGTACGCCGGGGCCGGGCCGGCAACGCCCGGGTGGTACGCCGCATCACGCCCCGGGCCAACGTCCAGGCGAGGTAGCCGAACGCGGCGAGCAGGGCCGACCCGAGCAGCACGAGGACGGCGGTGACGATCCATCCCGGGATCCGCGTCCCGGTGGTCTCGGCGGTGTCCCGCGGCTCGACGGGGATCGAGGGGACCGGCTCGGCGGTCGGGTATTCCGGGATGTAGGGGATGTTGTCGGCGGCGGGCGGGATCCGGCTGGCGCCGATCGACGAGTGTGCGGACGACAGCGCGGCGACGGCCAGCAGGAGCACCACCGCCGCGACCGGCCACCACCTGCGCAGGACGCTGAGTTCCATCGAGGGCTACCTCCGGGCCACCGGGGCGGGGCGCACGGGCCGACGCGTCGCGTCCGTCATCGCCACCGCCCCCACGCCTCAGTCCACCCCGGCCAGTTGCTTCGCCCGGGTGAACACGTCGTCCAGCATCCCTGGTGTCAGCCGCCCGGTGAAGGTGTTCTGCTGGCTGACGTGGTAGCAGCCGAGCAGCTCCGGTGCGCCCGTGCCGGACCAGTGTGCCCCATGGCCGAACGCCGGTCGCGGGCTGGGCGGGCGCAGACCGTACACCTGGCGCAGCACCGGCCACCACGAGGCCCAGGCGAACGCGCCCAGCGCGACCACGACGCGCAGGGTGGGCCGGATCAGCGCCACCTCGCGGTGCAGCCACGGCGCGCACGTGTCCCGCTCGTCGGGGGTGGGCTTGTTGTCCGGCGGCGCGCAGCGCACGGCGGAGAAGATCCGCAGGTCGCGCAGGGTCAGCCCGTCGTCGGCGGCGACGCTGGTCGGCTGGTTGGCCAGCCCGGCCCGGTGCAGCGCGGCGAACAGCACGTCGCCGGAGCGGTCGCCGGTGAAGATCCGGCCCGTGCGGTTGCCGCCGTGCGCGGCGGGCGCCAGGCCGAGAATGGCGATGCGCGCGTCGGGGACGCCGAGACCGGGCACCGGGCGACCCCAGTACTCCTGGTCCCGGAAGGCCGCCCGGCGGACGCGGGCCACCTCCTCGCGCCACCGCACCAGTCGCGGGCAGGCGAAGCAGTCGCTGACGGCGGCGTCGAGGTCGGCCAGGTCGGTCGCGCGCGCGGCGCGGCCGAGGACCTCGTCGGGCGTACGGGGCTCAGCCAAGCTTGGCCCGGAAGAGTTCGAGGGTGCGGGCCCAGGCGGTGGCGGCGGCGCGCTGGTCGAAGTTCTCCGGCCGGTCCTCGTTGAAGAAGGCGTGCGAGGTGCCGGGGTAGTCGTAGGTCTGGCAGGTGCCGCCGGAGGTCTCGATGGCGCGACGGACGGTGCGTACGCCGTCGGCGGCGGAGGTGCCGTCCTCTTCGGAGCAGTGGATGAGCGCCGCCTTGCCCGCGTAGTCGGGCCACTCGGGGTGCATCCCGTCCCAGGGCAGCCGGGGATAGAAGGCGGCGGTGGCGACGATCCGCTCGGAGCGGGTCGCGGCCCAGAGGGCCAGGCTCGCCCCGGCGCAGAAGCCCGCGCAGCCCACCTTGCCGGCGACCTCGGGCCGCCCGGTGAGATAGCCCGCCGCGCCGGCGATGTCGGCCGCCGCCTCGTCCATCTGCGCGCTGTTCAGCATCTGGCGGGGCTCGCTCGGCTTGCTGGCCGGGCCGCCGTGGCGGAAGTCCGGGGCGAGGGCGACGAAACCGGCCTCGGCGAAGCGGTCCACGACCGACCGGACGTGCGGCACCAGGCCCCACCAGTCCTGGATGACGATGACCGCGGGGCTGGTCGCACCGCCGGAGGGTATCGCGAGATACCCCTCGCCCGTCCCCCCGTTGGCGCGGTAGCTCACCATCTCGCCCATCGGCTGTCCTCCTAGCGGTCAGTCATCGTTGGCTGGTCGCACAGTGTTGCTACGTGTCGGTAGCCTGCCACGCCGTGAGCGCCCCGGGGAAGACGCCGGGGCAGTGGCCTTCACCTCCTGTTCGCCGCCCGTACCCACGGACGGCGGAGGGGGGGGGGGGGTGGGGCCCGCCCGCGGGGGGCGGGCCCGCGCGCGGGCGGCCGGCGCGTGCTCCGCCCCACGTTGTGCGGTCCTGTGCTGCCGGAGGATCAGGCCTTCTTCGTCAGGCACAGCAGGTAGCCGGTCTTGCCCGGCTCGATGCTGTAGAAGAGGTAGCCCTCCTGGCCCTCCTTGATGTACGGCCCGCACGCCTCGGGAGAGCGGGCCTGCTCCTGGGTCTGCCCGTCGACACGGCCGACCACGTTGTAGGCGGCGTCGGTGGAGGTGCACTCGACGACCTTCGCGCCGTCGACCTTCTCCTCCTTGGTGCCGGTCACCTCGGGCAGTTCGGCGATGCAGTCGCCGACCTTGGCCTCGGCGGTCTCGTCCTTGTTGAAGAAGTTGCCGATCGCCGAGCCGATGCCGAACTTGAGGCCCGCGACGACCAGGAACACGACGATCGCGCCCACGATGCCGAGCAGCTTCTTGGAACCGGACTTCTCGGCCTGGGGCTCCGCCGGGGGTGGCGCCTGGACGGCCGACGGGGGCTGGGCGGCGTCCGACGCGGGGGGCGGTGCGACCTGCTCTGACACGCGTTTTCCTTCCGGGGGGTGAGTGAGCAGACGACACCGTAGCGACCGGGGCCGACAGCCGTTGCCCCGCTGGACTCATCCGTTCAGCTATTTCCCAGCTTCACGACATGACGCGCTTCACGTCCGACTCGGGGCCGGCGTGGCGGACGGCGCCGTCGTCGGCGTATCCGTCGGTGTGGATCCGGGGCTCGGGGTGCCGCCCGGGGCGGGCGCGGACTCGGCCGGCGTGCCCGAGGTGGGCGCCGGCAACGGCGGCACGCCCGTCCATGGCTCGGAACCGGCCGGCACGCGGGGCGCGAACGGCGCCTGCTGCGGGCAGTACGGGTACGTGAACAGCAGGGGGTTGCCGGTCCCGTTCACGGACAAGTCAGCCAGGCAGGTCGGGTGGCCGAGCCGGATCGGGTCGCCGTTCTGGTCGAAGAGCCGGGCGTTCTCCACCAGCCGGCCCTCGCGGTCGTAGACGAAGACGTCCCGGATGTGCTCGTAGCGGCCGTCGATCGAGATCTGCTCGTAGCCGAGGTCGCCGCTGCCGACGCGTCCGTTCATGTCCGCCAGGCCGACCAGCCCGAAGATCACCAGCACCGCCGTGCCGACGTGCAGCATCCGCCGCTTCGGCCGGGTCAGGCCCGGCGTGTGGTGGCCGAGCCAGATCGAGGCGAGCACGCTGCCGGCGAGCAGCACCAGCCCGGCCAGCGTGCTGCCGTTGAGCTCGGGCAGCACGCCGAACGTGTCGCCGGTGGTGACCACCGTGACGAGCATGGCGGCCAGGTAGCCGCGCAGCACCCACCAGGCCGGCCGGAGCAGCCGGAGGAACTCGCTCGCGGTGGCGTACCCGAGGGGTGGTCCGAGCTGGACGTCCCAGCGGTGGGCCCGCGCGCGGAACCGGTCCACGACGGCACCGAGGCGACGGTCCAGGCGCCGCCCGCCGGCGCCGGTGGCGGCGACCCCGGCGGCGGCGCGCAGCTCGGCCGCGTACGCCTCGGGCTCGCCGAGCCGGTCGACCAGCGAGCCGCCGGCCTCGGCGGCGACCTCGGCGAGGTGCTCCGGCAGATCCTCGGTCAACTCGTCGCGGTGTGCCGGCGGCAGGTCGGCCAGCGCGGCCCGGACCCGTGCGGCGTAGTCCGCGATCTCCTGCTCAGTGACGGTCATGCCGCCATCCCCCGATCGTCGAGCAGTGCGTCCATGGTGGTGGCGAACGAGCGCCAGAGCTTGCCGGAGCGCGCGAGTTGGTCCCGCCCGGCGGCGTTGAGGGAGTAGTACTTGCGGTGCGGGCCGGACTCGCTCGGCACGACGTAGGTGGTCAGCAGGCCGGCGGCGAAGAGCCGGCGCAGGGTGCCGTAGACGGAGGCGTCGCCGACCTCCTCCAGCCCGGCCTCGCGCAGCCGGCGCAGGATGTCGTAGCCGTAGCCGTCCTCCTCCCGGAGCACGGCGAGGACCGCGAGATCCAGTACGCCCTTCAGCAGTTGTGTGGTGTCCACGCAATGCACACTAGTACGCAATGCGAAGTACCGTCAAAGGAACGCGCCGCGCGGGTGAGGCCGCGCGGCGCGCCACGTCGTGCGGGGGTACGGCCGGGCGCAGGCGGGTGGTGGTTCGAGATCTCGCGTCGTTCGAGCTGACGGACGCCCTGTCGGGCTCTGCCACGCCGGGCCTGGCGTCCGGACGGCTGCGGTTCAGGCGGGTGTCAGGCGCCAGTAGCCGAGCGGGTTGTGGAAGAGATCGTCGGTCTCGTGGCGGTCGTCCGGGCGGTGCTCCAGCCGCCAACGCGGGGAGTCGGCGGTGAGTCGGAACCCCTCGCCGTCGGCCATCTTCGTCGCCCGCTCGTCGGTCAGGAGATAGAGCGCCAGCGTGTCCATCAGGGTGACGCGGTCCTCGACCCCGCCGCCGGCGGCCGGGGTGGCCTCGAGTTCCACGTCGGGCGCGCCGAGCAGGTGCATGCCGCAGCTGTACAGCACCTCGCCGCCGCGGATCGGTCGCTTGACCGTGGCGCGGTACAGCACACCGGCCAGTTCCGCGTCCGTCGTCGCGGCCGCCGCCTCGTCGGCCAGACGGAGCCACCGGTCCCGGCCGTGCGCGACACCGTTGCTCTCGTTCTTCACGGCGGTGGCGCCGGCGCGCAGGAGCGCGGCCGACACGGCCAGCGCCGCGCGCGACACCCCCAGCAGCGTCGGCCGCAGCAGCTCCGGCGGCATCGTGAACGCCCGCAGGGGCCGGGACAGCACGTACGCGACGCTGTCGTGGGCCGCCACCGCCGCCCAGTCGGCGTCGGTGAAGCTGGCCCCGGCCAGGCTCGCCTCGAACGCGTAGGACATCCGCGGGTCGTGCCCGTGTTCGGAGTACTCGTCGTCGAGCGCGAAGCCAGCCGTGGCTCCCGCCTCGGCCGCGAGCCTGCCCACGGTGTCGAAGTCCAAGCCGGCGCCGAGCACGCACAGCACCGGACGAGGCAACAGCTGATCGGGATCGGTGAGCATGGCGAGAACGTACCCGCGCGGCCCCGAGCGTCAAGCCAGCGACCAGGCGATGCCATCCGGCAGCTGCGACAGGATCCGAGCGGACGGATCAGACGTAGACCTTGCGAAGCTCGCGGGCGATGTCGGAGACCTCCGTCAGCGTGCCGCCGGCCACCGACATCACGAGAGCTTCGGCCTGGTCGACGTCGACTTCCTTGATCGGCACCTCGTTGAGGGCGAGGAATACCCGCGCCGCCGCCCAGGCGAGACGCTTGTTCCCATCGGTCAGCGCGTGGTTCATGCAGATCGAGTGGAGCAGCGCGGCGGCCTTGCTCCAGAGATCGGTGTAGGCCTCCTGGCCGAATGCCACGGTGGCCGGGCGGACCACCGCGGACGAGAGCAGACCGAAGTCACGGACCTGGGGCGTTTCACCCAACACGATAGAGGCGATCTCCACGAGGTCGTCGACCTCGAGATAGTTGATCACTCCGCCAGCCGCCGCAGCAATTCGGCGTCACGCTCGGCAACCTCCCGCGCAAGGTCCCGCACCCGGGCGCGATGGCTGCGCGCCGAGACGTACTCCTCGACCGCCACGACGATGGTGGCGTTCATCGACCGGTGCTCCTGCTCGGCGAGCTGCTTGAGCCGCTCGTGCAGCCCGTCAGGCAGATTGACCGTGGTGACCATATGAAAATCATACCGCCCCGGCCGGTGGGAACAGCTAGTTCGTACCCGGCAGTAGGCTCCAGGCGATGCCGTCGAGGATGTCGTGCTCGGAGGCGACCACCGAGTCCATCCCGGCCCGCTCCATGATCACCCGGAGCACCAGGGAACCGGCCCCGATCACGTCCGCCCGGCCCGGGTGCATCACCGGGATCGCCAGCCGCTGCTCCCTGGTCTTGCCGAGCAGGTCGGCGGTCACGGCGGCAACCGCGTCGTACGGCACCCGGGCGTGGTGGATGCGGGCCGGGTCGAATTCCTGCAGGCCCTGGGCGATCGCGACCACGGTGGTGACCGACCCGGCGAGCCCGACCAGCGTGGCGGCCTGCCGGCCTGGCACGGCCGCCAGCGCCCGGTCCACCGCGACCGCGATGTCGGCCTGCGCGGCGTCGACCTCGTCCAGCCCCGGCGGGTCGCCGTGCAGGTGCCGCTCCGTCATCCGGACGCAGCCGATGTCCATCGAGATGGCCGCCTCGACGCCGCCCTCGCGGGTGCCGACGACGAACTCGGTCGAACCGCCGCCGATGTCGACGACCAGGTACGGCTCGCGCGCGTCGGCGGGCAGCCCGCGCACCGCGCCGGTGAAGGAGAGCCGGGCCTCCTCGTCGCCGGTCACCACCTCGGGCGCGACCCCGAGGGTACGCTCCACCATCTCGCGGAACTCGGCGGCGTTGGAGGCGTCCCGCGACGCCGACGTGGCGCACATCCGCACCCGCTCCGCGCCCAACTTCTCGATCTCGGTGGCGTAGGAGGCCAGCGCGACCCGGGTGCGCTCGATCGCCTCCGGGGCCAGCCGCCCCGTCTTGTCGACGCCCTGGCCGAGGCGGACGATCTCCATCTGCCGGCTCAGGTCCACCAGTGGCGCCTGCGGCCCCGCCGAGGCGTCGGGCAGGTCGGCCACCAGCAGTCGGATCGAATTGGTCCCGCAGTCGATGGCGGCCACACGCGTCGTCACGGCAGCAACCCTACGTCAGGCGCGGGTGGTCGGCAGGACGTCGTCGTGGCCGAGCAGTTCGGCGCCGAGCGGGGTCAGCCGGTGCAGCACCGCCCCGCCGTCCCGGACGCTGCTGACCAGGCCGGCCGCGCGCAACGCCCCCGCGTGCTCGGACGCCGAGGAGACGCTGATCCCGACGGCCCGGCCAAGCGCCGTGGTGGTGTGCCGACCCGGGCCGGCGAGCCGGCGCAGCACCGCCGCCCGGGTGGCCCCCAGCAGGCGGCCGAGCGGGTCGGTCGCACCCGCCCCGACCCGGCGTGGCATCGGCACGGGATACACCACCAGCACGGGCCGACCCGGCTCCACCAGCACCCGGGGATGCGGCCCGGCCAGCGGGGAGGGCAGCAGGAGCAGGCCGTGACCGGTGCCGGACACCGTTGCGCTCCACCACGTACGCACCGTCAACGTCGGCGCCTCCCACCGGATCGCCGGATGCAGGGTGTTCAGCAGTCCGTCCAACCCGTGCGCCGCGAGGTGGCCGGCCGCCTCGGCGACCTGGTGCCGGTGCACGTCCGTCAGCTCCGCCCAGTGCGGCGCGAGCACCGCGTCGTGCCAGGTGCCCAGGGCCCGGCCGAACAGGCGCATCGTCTCCCCGTCGGCCTCGGCGAACCTTCGGCGCAACGGCGTGCGGGGCAGGTCGGCGTACGCGGCGGCAACCTCGGTCCGCACGCGCCGGACGGGGGCGGACCGGATCGCCTCCAGGCCGGCGGCGACCGACTCCAGGCCGTCCAGCGGGGTGAGGAAGTCCGGCAGGCGACCGCGCGGGGGCAGCAGGTGCCGCAGCACGGAGGCGGCGGAGCGGACCCGGCCCGTCGCCGTCGCCGCGCCGGTGGCGGGGCCCGGCGCCGTCCGGGCCGCCTGCGGGTCGTACAGCGCCTGGCAGGCCAGCACGGCGGTGCCGACCGGGTGCAGGCGGTCGGCGAAGCGGACCCGGCACAGGTCCGCCGGTCCCAGGCGGAGACGAAGCATGCCAGCAGACTGCCTCCCTTCGGCCTGGACCGAAAGGGTTGCGAGCGTGCAGCGGGGCGATCCAGGGTGGAGCCCGGGTCACGGAGGGGGCGGGGCGTGCGACGGACGGTGGCAGTGCTGACGGGGATGGTTCTCGCCGTCGTCGCCACGGCGTGTGGCGGGGACCGGGGTCAGCCCCGCGGCACGCCGGCCACGTCGCCTTCGGGGGTCGTCGAGCGCCCCGCCCCCGGCGACCACCGGCTCACCCTGGCGCACGGCGGGACCGACCGCAGCTACCTGCTGCACGCCCCGCCCGGCTACGACCCCGCGCGGCCCACCGCGCTGGTGATCGCCCTGCACTTCTATCCCGGAAACGGCGCCCGCCTACGAAAGACGGCGGGGCTGGACGCCGTGGCCGACCGGGAGAACTTCCTGGTCGCGTACCCGGACGGGCGCAACGGCGGGTTCAACGCGCTGATCTGCTGCGGGACGACCGACGACGTCGGCTTCCTCAGGGACCTCACCGCCCACCTCGTACGCACGTGGCGGGTCGACCCGGACCGCGTCTACCTCACCGGCATCTCGAACGGCGGGGACATGAGCTTCCGCGCCGCCGTCGAGGCCGAGGGGCTCTTCGCGGCGATCGGCGTGGTCAGCGGCGGCTACAGCGGCCCCCGGACCGCCCCCGAGTCCTACGTGCCCCGGCGACCCGTTTCGGTGATCACGTTCATCGGCGGGCAGGACCGCTACGCCGAGGTCTTCACCGAGGGGGTGCGGACGTGGCAGCGGCGGCTGCGCTGCACACCGGTTCCCGCCGCGCCGCCGGCGGGCGCACCGCGGGTCACCCGTACCGACGCACGGTGCGGCGACGGCAGCGACGTCACCGTCTATTCCCTGCCCGACATGGGGCACTCGTGGCCCGGTGCGCCGGGCGGCGAACTGGCCGCCCCCGACGCGGGCCTCGACGCCACCGCACTCGTCTGGGACTTCTTCGCCGCCCACCCGCGCCGGCGCTGAGTCAGAGGCGCAGCAGCATGCGGGTGTTGCCGAGGGTGTTCGGCTTGACCCGCTCCAGATCCAGGAACTCCGCGACGCCCTCGTCGTAGGAGCGCAGCAGCTGCTCGTAGACCGGCTGCGGCACGGGCGCGCCGTCGATCGCGGTGAATCCGAACGCGCCGAAGAACCGGGTCTCGAAGGTGAGCACGAAGATCCGCGCCACCCCCAGCTCGCGGGCGCCGTCGATCAGTTCGGTGACGATGCGGTGGCCGAGCCGGCGCCCACGGCAGGACGGGTCGACGGCCACCGTACGGATCTCGGCCAGGTCCTCCCACATCACGTGCAGCGCGCCGCAGCCGACCACCGCGCCGTCGCCGGGGCGGACCGCGACCCGGAACTCCTGCACGTCCTCGTAGAGGGTCACGGTGGCCTTGCTGAGCAGCCGGCGGTCGTCGGTGTAGGTGTCGACGAGCCGCCGGATGCCGCGCACGTCCGAGGTGCGCGCCCGCCGCACCACGATCTCGTCGGCCCCCGCCACGCCCTCGTCCGCGCCCGCCATGGTCAGTCCGCCGCCGGCACGTCCACGCAGGGCCCGGCCGCCCACCACTTCTCCACCAGCTCCAACGTCTCGTCGCCGAACGGGTTCACCCCCGGCCCGGCCCCGAGCGCGTGCCCGAGGTGCACGTGCAGGCACTTCACCCGGCCGGGCATCCCGCCGGCGGAGATGCCGGCGATCTCAGGCACCTCGCCGATCGCGTCCCGGCGGGCCAGGTAATCCTCGTGCGCGGCGCGGTAGCGCGCGGCCAGCTCCGGGTCGGCCGCCAGCCGGTCCGCCATCTCCTTCATCAGCCCGGCCGACTCCAGCCGGCTGCACGCCGCCGTCGCCCGGGGACAGGTCAGGTAGAACAGCGTCGGGAAGGGGGTGCCGTCGGCCAGGCGCGGGGTCGTCTCCACCACGTCCGGCAGGCCGCAGGGGCAGCGGTGGGCCACGGCCCGGGTGCCCCGGGGCGGGCGTCCGAGCTGCGCGGCCACCGCGGCCAGGTCGGCCTCGGTGGCCGCTTCACGCCGGGGCGGGGGTACGGAGTCCGCCGCCGGCTCCCGCGGTGGTACGACAGTCACGATGCTGGTTCCTCGTTCGATGCTCGGGTGCTGCTCAGTTGTCGGACTGCTCGCCGTTGGCGGCCTGCACGCTCGACCAGAGGGTGTCGTACCAGGAGGCGGGGGTGACGGGCGCCGCCGGGGCCGCCGACGGACCGGCGTCCCGGGCGGCGCCCTCCGGGTCGGAGAGCACCACCAGCAGCGTCTCGCCCGGGGGGCCCATGAAGAACCGCTCCCTGGCCTGGATCTTGATGTATTCCGGGTCCTGCCACTTGGCCGCGCGCTCGGAGAGCTCCTCGATGGCCCGCCGCTGGGCGGCCTGGGATGCCTCCATCCGTTCGATGTCGGCCTGCTGGTCCAGGTAGACGCGCACCGGATAGGTGTAGGCCAGGGCGAGCGCGATCAGCACCGCGAAGAGCACGGTAGCCCGGCCGGTGAGGCCCCGGGAGCGGGGTGCGGAGAGCCGCTTGACGGTGCCGGCGGCCGTACGCCGGGCCGCGGCGGGCCGGCTCGCGGAGCGTACGCCCTCGGCGCCCCGGGACGCCCCCGGCGCGCGGCCGGCCGTGGCCCGCGACTCGGCCCGGACGCCGCCCTCGCGGACCGACGTCCGGGCGCCCCGGGCCCCGCCCGGCCGGCCGGTGTGACCCGGCC